>CALMWN010000229.1 GCA_937873555.1 uncultured Clostridia bacterium | reverse complement strand
TACTTCAGAATTTTTTTGGCAGTTTTTATCATATCGGGAGCAGTGTCCTTCATAAATCCATATGCAGGGCACTTTTTATTTCACAAATCTATTTTACCCTTTGAAGCTGTAACAGAAAAGATTTCTGTGAAAAGCGGGATTGAAGATAAAGGTCCTCCGGTAAAATACAGACACTCAAGCGAAGTGATAAACGGTAACAAGCAGGAAATTGATATCCTGGAAATAGACCCGGGAAGCAGGAATGTGGAAGTGAAACCGGCACTATCCTTCGATAGTGTGTTCGGATTTGAAAACTTAAGCTCCATAGCATCGAAAAACAAGGCATTTGCTGCCGTAAATGCGGGCTTTTTCAGTGAATACGGCCACCCGGCAGGTATGGTGATGATAGACGGCAGAGTCATAGTCTCACCAACGGGCAGATACCCTGTTTTTATTATGAATAACGGGCATGCCGGACTGCAGGAACTTGGCGGCAGGATGTGGATTTCCGGTGAAGGCGGAAAGATATTTTTCGATGAGGTGAATTCGATTGAAGGTCCGGGTAAGACAGTCCTTTATACCAGGGAGTTCGGCAGCGACAACAGGGCGAAGACAGGAAATACTACCCTTGAAATTGTTGAAGGCAGAATAAAAGGTATGGTCCAAAATGCGGGGAGCACCCCCATTCCTGAAAACGGCATACTTTTGACGTTCTATGAACCGTACGGGATTGATATCGGGAGTCTCCCGTTTAAAGCCGGAGATGCGGTGGACACAAATTATGAATTCAAAGCAGACAAGAGAATGCAGGCATATGAATGCGGCAGCTGGCTGGTCAGGGATGGCAGGATTGTGATAGGAGACAGGGACGAATGGGTCGGAGTAATGACCAACTGGGATCCGAGGACTGCCGTGGGAATCAAGGATGACGGGACGGTTATACTGCTTACTGTTGATGGACGTCAGCCGGGATATAGCGTGGGGTTGACGGGAAATGAGCTTGCAGAGCTTCTTTTGAGGTATGGAGCTGAAAATGCCGCAATGCTTGACGGAGGGGCATCTACAGAAATGATTGTGGAAGGAAAGATCGTCAACAGACCCTCATTCAAAGGACAGGAGCGGCCGCTCGGAGGTGGTATAATCATAAGGCTGCGGGATAAAAATGATGATTGACAATTTTATATATATAATAGAAAATTAGTTTATCTTTAACAATATCAATAAATTATTTCAAAGAGGTGCAATATGTTATCTAATGTGGATGTAAGAAAGATTCTGCCGCACAGGTATCCTTTTTTACTGGTTGATAAAGTACTTGAGGTGGAAGCAGGTAAAAAGGTTGTGGCCATCAAGAATGTTACAACAAATGAGCCGTTTTTCCAGGGACATTTCCCGGATTACCCGGTCATGCCGGGAGTTCTGATTGTTGAGGCGCTTGCACAAGCCTCAGGAATAGCTGTTGCCATGCTGGAGGAAAACAAGGGAAAGCTTGGTCTGTTTGCAGGAATAGAAACCATGAAATTCAAGAGGCAGGTGCTTCCCGGCGATGTGTTGAAGCTTGAATCAGAGATCCTTGTTTCCAAAATGGGAGTTACCAAAGCAAGGGTTGTTGCGTCGGTAGATGGACAGGTAGCTGCCGAGGGCGAAATCAAATTTGCCATGGCGGATGTGAGCAAAGCGAAATAAACCCCGCATTGAAAAGGAAGCTTCATATGAAGCTTCCTTCACTAAAAACATCATTTATTTTCCAGGAACCTTTCACCGACCTTTGAAATATCTCCCGCACCCATGGTTATTATCAAATCGCCAGGTGCAGTTTCAGCCTTGAGGTAGTCGACGATAGTATCAAAGCTATGCATGTAAATGGCTTCCTTTCCGTTTAACCCGATTTTCTCGGCAAGTATGCTTGCATGAATCTCTCCTTTATTCTGCTCTCTTGCAGCATAAATATCCGAGACTATAATGGTATCCGCATCCTGGAAGGCACCTGCAAAATCATTCAGGAAGGCTTTTGTCCTTGAATAGGTATGGGGTTGGAATACACACCAGAGCTTTTTATGCTCTGCATTTTTTGCCGCTTTCAGAGTGGCCTTGACTTCCGAGGGGTGGTGGGCGTAGTCATCTATAACCTTGATGTTGTTCCTTATTCCCTTGAGTTCAAAACGCTTGTGAGCGCCCCCGAATTTCCCCAGGGCATTCTTTATGGATTCCATGCCGCAGCCCAGAGTATGGCTGGCGGCAATTGCCGCCAGCGAATTGTTGACGTTATGGACACCCGGAACATTCAGACTTATTTCTTCAAGTTCACAACCTTCATGCAACAGTGTATAAGATGCGCAGCCAAGGCTGTCGAAGACAATATCCCGTGCACTCCAGACTGCCCTGTCGGACTTTATACCGTAGGTGATTTTTTTACACGAAATCTTTTCCAGCAGCTGACCGACATTAGGATCATCAATGCATGCAACCATATACCCTTCCTGCGGAACAAGGGAAGCAAACTTGTGGAAGGCACTTTTAAAGTGGTCCAGGTCTTTAAAATAGTCTATATGGTCCAGTTCTATATTGAGTATGACAGCCATATACGGGTTGAACTTGAGGAAGCTTTCATAATACTCACAGGCTTCGGTTATGAAATACCTGGTTCCTCCGACTCTGGTATTCCCGCCTATGGCATCAAGCTCACCGCCTATATGTATTGTTGGATTACATTGAGACTCAAGCATTATAAGGCTTATCATGGAGGTTGTTGTTGTTTTGCCATGGGTTCCGGATATGGCAATACCATACCGGTACCTTTTCATTATGTTTCCAAGCAGTGCCGCCCTGTCCAGAACAGGCACCCCGAGTTCCCTTGCCCTCATAAGCTCCGGGTTGTCATCCTTAACTGCCACTGTATATACGACAAGGTCAGGGTTTTGTATATTTTCCGGCTTAAGGCCTATACTTACTTTAATACCTGCTTCCTGAAGCCTGTCGGTGGCTTTTGACTGCCTGTCATCAGAACCGGTCACGTTATAACCAAGATTTTTCAATATTTCTGCAAGCCCGCTCATGCTTGAGCCGCCTATGCCAATCATATGTACATTTTTAATTTCGGATGATTCAAGTGGATTTAAATCATGCAATATGAACACTCCTTAATTTTCCTAGCTGACAAATAAATAATACATTATTTCAACATAAAATAAAAGTTAAAAAAACCCCAAAATATACAAATATTATATGACAAACAGCTGTTAAATATTAGAACCAAAATTATTATACGAATAATAGATTGAAAAAGTGTTAAAATATTCGATATTTTATTGTATAATATAAGATATATCAAAGGTGTGAATATGGAGGTTAGTGTGGATAAGCTTCAAAGAAATGAACGCGTAGCCGTATTGCTGAAATTATTGTCCGATTCACCGGGTAAAACTTTTAACCTTGGTGTTTTTACTGAAATGTTCGGCTCAGCAAAGTCGTCTATAAGTGAAGACATAGATATAGTGGGAAATTTATTGGAAAGATTCGGGATCGGATCGATTGAAACGATTACCGGGGCTTCGGGGGGCGTCAGGTATATCCCCTCGTTAAGCAGAAAGAATATTGCGGCAATACTTGAAAATTTATGCGGAGAGCTTTCTAAAAGGGAAAGGATATTGCCCGGTGGATTTTTATACATGCTTGATATTATATCCCACCCTGAAAAGGTCACTGAAATTGGCCGTATATTTGCATCACAATTCTGCAGCAAGGCTGTTGATTATGTAATAACCGTTGAAACAAAGGGAATCCCTCTGGCTTTTACAACTGCCAGATTCCTGAATGTGCCTCTCGTTATTGTCAGGCATTATAATGAAGCTACGGATGGAGCTTCCGTAAATATCAACTATGTCTCAGGCTCGTCAAAGCAGATTCAGACCATGGCTCTTTCGTTAAAGTCATTAAAGAGAAATTCCAGCCTGCTGTTCATTGACGACTTCATGAAGGGCGGGGGTACCGCCAAGGGTATAATTGAGCTTGCCAAAGAGTTTGACTGTGAAATCTCAGGTATAGGGGTGCTTATAGAAAAGGTTGAGCCCTATAAAAAGCTGGTTGAAAACTATTTTTCCATCCTGACCTTGAACAAGGTGGATGAGGAGAACGGTATAATCGACATCAGGCCAAGCTCATCATGGAAATAAACAGATGTATTTAATAACAGTATTTTAAAAAATATATAGAATTTATAAAAATAAGAAGGAAATAATAAATTTATGGCGAATATTACATATACATAAATAAACGGAGGGTGGTAACATCTATGGAAATCACGGACGTTCGCATTAGAAAGATTGATAGTGAGGGCAAAATGAAGGCAGTTGTTTCTGTAACCTTTGATAACGAGTTTGTGGTACATGATATTAAGATTATAGAAAGCCAAAACGGATTATTCATAGCAATGCCCAGTAGAAAAACTCCCGATGGTGAATTCAGGGATATTGCACACCCGATAAATGCAGAAACAAGAGAAAAGATCCAGGGTGTTATACTGAGTAAATATGAATCTACTTCGGTAGATGGATAAACCAGCTGATCCTGAAGTTTTTATGAACCTTGGAATTCATATACATTTTTTAAATTTGTACTTTATATTAACGTAATGTAATTTGTGTATGTTTAAGGCGCTTTAACAAGGCGCCTTTTTTGTTAGGTATTTCTGTTTTAATTTTTTTGTGGTTGAAAAGTTTATTGAAAAGTGAGAAAATATAACCGGAAAGAAGCCGACAATACTTTGTTGCGTTGCATTTATAAGGAGGAACGCTTTGATGGAGCAATTAATGGCTGTTATTCTGGCAGCTGGCGAAGGCAAAAGAATGAAATCTAAAAAATCCAAGGTTGTCCATGAAGCTTGTGGCAAAGCTCTTATTGAATGGGTTTACACATCGGTTGACAATTCAGGAATAAAAGACTGCATTGTTGTCGTGGGCCATAGGGCGGACCAGGTAAAGGAACGCATGGGAGACAGGGTAAAGTATGTCACGCAGGAAAGGCAGCTTGGCACAGGACATGCGGTAATGCAGGCGGAAGAATTCCTGAAGGGTAAAGACGGATATGTAATGGTATTATATGGTGACGCTCCGCTCATTACACCCGGGACTATCAAAAGCACCATTGAACTTCACAAGAATAACGGAAACTCTGTAACGATAATCACAGCGGATATGGATGATCCTACGGGATACGGCAGGATAATCCGCGATGGACAGGGCAATTTTATTAAAATAATTGAAGAAAAGGATACAAATCCCGAAGAAAAGAAAATCAAGGAAATCAATTCAGGCTTATACTGCTTCAATATCGATGTACTTCTGGAGTCCCTCAAAGAACTGAATAACAACAACAAACAGGGAGAGTATTATCTCACTGATACCCCGGAAATAATCAAAAATAAAGGCAAACAGGTTGGAATCATTAAAATTGCCGACCCGAATGAGGTTATTGGAATCAATGACAGGATACAGCTTTTTGAAGCTTCTGAAATACTGAAAAAGAGGATTCTTGAGAGGCAAATGAGGTCAGGTGTCACGATAATCGATCCAAAATCTACTTATATCAGTAACGATGCAGTTATAGGAATGGATACCGTGATTTACCCGGGTACAATCATAGAAGGTACAACGGTTATCGGTGAGGACTGTGTAATCGGACCAAACAGCAGAATTGTGGACTCAAGGATTGCTGACCGCACGGAGATAAACTGCTCCATTATCCTGAAAAGCTCAGTGGGGGAAAACACCCATATCGGGCCCTACGCATATGTGAGGCCGGAAAGCGTGATTGGCAGTGAAGTCAAGATAGGTGACTTCGTTGAAGTCAAAAAATCCGTAATAGGGGATAAGACAAAAATCTCGCATCTCACTTATGTTGGAGATGCCGAGGTAGGCAGCAACGTAAACCTGGGATGCGGAGTGGTCACAGTCAATTACGACGGCGTGAAAAAACACAAGACGCATATAGGAAATAATTCTTTTGTCGGCTGCAATGTCAACCTTGTCGCTCCAGTTACCGTAAATGACAATGCCTATATAGCCGCCGGCTCCACAATTACCGAAGAGGTTCCGGAGAGTGCGCTGGCAATAGCAAGGGAGAGACAGGTAATAAAGGAAGGCTGGGTCACAAGAAGGAGAATAAAAAAATAACGCCGGGAAGGCAGCCGTCGTGAAATATATGAAGTAAGGGATATTGTCTGTAGTTGCTATCGCAGAAGATATTCAAATATATAACAAAAGGGGTAAATCAATGAACTTACATGGAAAGGATATTAAAATATTTGCGGGTAATTCCAACAGGGCTTTGGCTGAAGAAATCGCTGAAAAGATAGGGCTTCCCGTAGGTGCGGCGACAGTTGGAAAATTCAGTGATGGAGAGACTGCCATAGGTATAGGGGAAGTTGTCAGGGGCTCTGATGTGTTTATTATCCAATCCACCTGTTCACCTGTCAATGACAATCTTATTGAACTGCTTATCATGATCGATGCTTTGAAAAGGGCATCTGCGGGGAGGATAACTGCGGTCATGCCGTATTTCGGATATGCCAGGCAGGACAGGAAAGCAAAGGCCAGAGACCCGATTTCCGCTAAACTGGTAGCCAATCTGATTACTGTAGCCGGAGCAGACAGGGTGCTGACGATGGATCTGCATGCTGCCCAGCTGCAAGGTTTTTTTGACATACCTGTCGACCATTTGCTGGGTTTCCCGATACTTGCAGAGCATTTTAAAGAGAACTTCGGAAGCATGGATGATGTTGTTATCGTGTCACCTGATGTGGGAAGCGTTACGAGGACAAGAAAGGTAGCCGAATGGCTGGATGTACCTATTGCAATTATAGACAAGAGAAGACCGAAGGCGAATGTCTGCGAGGTAATGAATGTCATCGGGGATGTAAATAATAAAAGGGTCATACTTGTTGATGATGTGATCGATACGGGAGGGACGATAGTCAATGCTGCCAATGCACTGACGGAAATAGGGGCGAAGGAAGTTTATGCGTGCTGTACGCATGCGGTATTGTCCGGGCCTGCGATAGAGCGCATCTCGAAGTCTTCAATAAAGGAACTGGTAGCTCTTAATACCATCCCCTTAAGTGAAGAAAAAAGTATTGATAAAATCAAAGTACTGTCGGTAGCGGGCATATTTGCAGAGGCTATAGAGAGAATTTACGGAGACATCTCCATAAGCACCCTGTTCACCCAGCAGCATGTTTGATGCTTTTAGCCCCGCTTAACATGGATGTTGTATAGATTTCCCAAAAGCTTCTTTGAAAGAAGCTTTTGTTTCTTTAGGTCTGCAATATTTGAAAATGCGTAAGAGGTGTTTTTATTGGATAATCTGTTTGTTGTAATAGGCCTTGGAAATCCGGGTAATAAATACTTCAACACAAGGCATAACGTAGGATTCGATACTATTGATTTCCTCGCGGAAAAATACGGAATAAAGGTTTCAAAGGTCAAGCACAAGGCATTGCTGGGAGATGGGGAAATTGAAGGCAGGAAGGTCATCCTGGTCAAACCCCAGACATATATGAATTTAAGCGGTGAGAGTGTTTCGGAAGTTATAGACTGGTACAAGGTCCCTCTTGAGAATGTGATACTGATTTACGATGATGTAGACCTGCCTGCAGGGAAAATCAGAGTCAGGTCAAAAGGGAGTTCAGGTACGCACAATGGGATGAGATCCATACTATACCATATACAGTCGGAAGATTTTCCGCGTATAAGGATAGGAATTGGGAGGCCGCCCGTGGATTGGGACCTTGCGGATTATGTTCTTGGCAAATTCAGCCTTGAAGACAGGAAAATCATAAATGAAAGTGTCAAGGCCGCGGCAGAAGCTGTAGCTGCAATTGTGGGTTCGGGCATTGAGACTGCCATGAACAGGTACAATAAGGATAAGGCTCAATAAATCTTTAATTTAGAAATCGGCAGAAGGTTGATATGAAATATTTAATTGACCCGCTTTATGAAATCAGCGAGTACAGTGATATTCTGAAGGCTATAAAAAACTATAATGCTCCCGTCAGTATCACGGGGCCCTCGGATTCCCAGAAGGCTCATTTTTGTCATGCCATTTGTGAACATATCGGGACAAAGGGTATATTTGTGGCTTTCAATGAAATGCAGGCAAGGAAGATGTACGAGGATTTTACATTCTTCCTGGGCGATAATGCGGTATTTTTTCCTTCGAAGGAAATAATGTTCCATGATATAGAGGCAAAAAGCTATGATGCGGTCTATCAGAGGATAAAAGCGCTTGACAGGATTTGCAGCGGAAATTACAGGGTGATTGTGACATCAGCGGAAGCCCTTTCCCAGAAGCTTATCCCAAGGGATCTATTTACAGACAGCATATTACTCTTCAATGCCGGTGACAGGATTGACCTTCCAGGTCTGGCACAGAAGCTTGTCGTCATGGGCTACGAAAGGGTTGCCGTGGTAGAGGGGAAGGGCCAGTTTGCTGTGAGAGGCGGCATAGTTGATATATTTTCCGTAGACAGTGAATATGCAGTCAGGGTTGAACTCTTTGACGATGAGATAGACTCAATCCGGTATTTTGATGTAGTGTCTCAGCGCTCTGTGGAAAAAATGGAAAGCGTACGGGTTTTACCGGCAAGAGAGGTTATCTACTCCGCTGATGAGAGGGACAAAATAATCAATAATATCGAAAAGGACCTTTCGGAGTATACAGGAAAGATAGAAGGAAAAAGCGGAGCGGAACATATAAAGCAGGTCAGGTCAAGGATAAGCTCAGATATAAGCATGCTTAAGAGCGATTATTATTTTCCAGGCATGGACCGGTTGATTCCATATTTTATTGAAGAGCCGGATTTCATAACAGCCTATACGGGTGATGCGGTTGTTTTTGTTGATGAGCCCGAAAGACTGGAGCAAAGGATTGAAAATATCCTGCTGGAACATTCGGAGACCTGCAGGAACCTGTTGGAAAAAGGCCATATCCTGCCAAAAAGCCTGGACATTTTCTTTGACTATGAGGATATGAACAGAAGGTTTGAAGCCGGCAGGCTTGTGTGCCTCAATACAATATACGCCGACGGTGCACAAAGGACCGGACATAAGCGTTACAGCATAGTGTCCAAATCCATGAGCTCATATCAGGGACATATTGATTTACTGGTGGAGGATATACAGCACTGGAAGGAAAAGAACAACAGGGTTATTGTGCTGTCAGGAACCAAAGGGCGAGGAGAGCGGCTTTCAGAGACTCTTGACGCCAAAGGGGTAACGGCAGTCTACCTTGAGGGCAATGATATCAACGTTCAGGCGGGCCAGGTCGTAATAACCAGGGGTAACATAAACAGGGGCTTTGAGTATCCCACCATAGGCTTTGTTGTGGTGGGCGACAATGAAGTGTTTGGAAAGGACAAACGTGCCAGAAAGGTTCACGGCAAAAAAGACGGCGACAGGATTAAGGCATTTACCGACCTCAACATAGGGGATTATGTTGTGCACCAGTCCCATGGCATCGGACAGTATGTCGGGATGGAAAAACTGGCAGTTGATAACGTCAAAAGGGATTATATAAAGATAAGGTATCAGGAGGGCGATTTCCTGTACATACCCACAAACCAGCTGGACATAATCCAGAAATATATTGGCTCCGAAGGAAAAAATCCCAAATTGAGCAGGCTTGGCGGTGCGGATTGGGTAAAGACCAAAAAGAGGGTAAAGGAATCGCTTAAGGAGCTGGCAGGAGAGCTAATCAAGCTGTATGCCCAGCGCCAGTCAATGAAGGGCTTTGCCT
Organism: uncultured Clostridia bacterium; assembly: GCA_937873555.1. GTDB lineage: Bacteria > Bacillota > Clostridia > Acetivibrionales > CALMWN01 > CALMWN01. Next base: position 2,976 of record CALMWN010000229.1, on the reverse strand, counting down.
TTTCGCCGGATACTGTCTGGCAGAGACAGTTTGAAGAGGCTTTTCCCTATGAGGAAACAGAAGACCAGCTTAAATGCATAAGTGAAATCAAAGCCGATATGGAGTCGGGCAGGCTTATGGACAGGCTTTTGTGCGGCGATGTCGGATACGGGAAGACCGAAGTTGCCATAAGGGCCGTTTTTAAAGCCGCCATGGATGGAAAACAGGTTGCATACCTTGTTCCTACAACTATTCTTGCACAGCAGCATTACAACACTTTCAAGGAGAGGATCAGGGAATTCCCTGTATCTGTCGAAGTCATAAGCCGCTTCAGGACGCCTGCAGAACAGAAACGGATATTGAAGGATGTCAAGGCGGGTAATGTGGACATACTTATCGGGACACACAGGCTTTTGCAGAAGGATATCCAGTTCAAGGACCTCGGCCTTCTTGTAGTTGACGAGGAACAGCGTTTCGGTGTCGGGCACAAGGAGAGCATTAAGAATATAAAACCAAATCTGGATGTTCTGACTCTTACGGCTACTCCCATTCCCAGGACTCTTCACATGTCACTGGTGGGCATAAGGGATATAAGCGTTATTCAGGACCCTCCAGAAGAGCGTTATCCTGTGCAGACGTACGTAATGGAATTCAACCCGGACGTGGTCAGGGATGCGATAACCCGTGAATTAAGCAGGAAGGGTCAGGTATTTTACCTGTACAACCGGGTCCGGTCAATCAATATAAAGGCTGAAGAGCTACAGGCACTGGTTCCTGAGGCAAGAATTGCGGTAGCCCACGGACAGATGGATGAAAAACAGCTTGAGGATATAATGTACAGCTTCATAAACGGTGAGTATGATGTACTTGTCTGTACCACAATAATAGAATCAGGATTGGATATGCCAAATGTAAACACAATTATCGTGGAGGATGCCGACAAAATGGGGCTTGCCCAGCTGTACCAGCTGAGGGGAAGGGTTGGACGCTCAAACAGGCTGGCTTATGCATATATTACCTATAAAAAGGATAAAATGCTGCCTGAGGTTGCAGAAAAAAGGCTGCAGGCGATAAAGGAATTTACAGAGTTCGGCTCCGGATTCAAAATAGCCATGAGGGACCTGGAAATAAGGGGCGCAGGTAATCTCCTTGGGCCCGAGCAGCATGGACAGATGGAATCTGTGGGTTATGACATGTACTGCAGGCTGCTCGACGAAGCTGTGAGGGAATTGAGAGGGGAGAGCCCTGTACAGGATGAGGACGAAATTTCCATAGATATAAATGTAAGTGCCTATATAGATGATGAATATGTCGGCTCTTCCGGACAGAAAATTGAAATGTACAAGAAAATAGCCTCCATACAGGATGAGCAGGATGTGGTTGATATCAAGGATGAGCTTATCGACAGATATGGGGACATTCCCAAGCCTGTAACGAATCTGATAGAGATAGCCTTCATAAAAACCCTGGCAAAGTCTTGCGGGTTTTCCGCCATTCAGGAAAAAAATGAAGCAGTCCTGCTTAATTATAAGAGCAACGCCAGTGTGAAACTGGAGTCTATCGGCCGCCTGATGGATAAATACAAGAGAAAGCTGCTGTTTACGGCAAGCAATACCCCATATATTACTTTCAAGATTTCCGGGTTCAGCAGGGAGGATTTGGTCGAAAATATTAAGTTTCTATTACAGGATATTAATAATTTGCAGTGTCAGTAGTTATCGATTATAATATAGATGATTGTTTTATAAAGTGCTACAGGCTTTATAGTCGATAAGATGCCTAATGCATTTCATTTTTATAAATGGCGAGGAGAGATAATTTTGAAAAACAGACTAATTTACATTATAGTCGCAGCAATAGCCGTAATTGCAATCGCAGCGGGAGTATTGGTCTACTATAATTCTTCGAACAGTTATGTGGCAACTGTTGCAGGAGAAAAAATTACAAAAGAGGAATACACTTTTTTCTTGAGTTCCGTTAAGCAGCAGATGGAGGCAACTACTCCGGATGCCAGTTCGGATCCTAACAAGATATGGACAACCAAAATCGACGGTAAGGATGCAAAAGATGTCGCAAAAGATAGAGCTCTTGATGATGCAAAGGAATTCAAAATCCAGCTTATTCAGGCTAAAAACAGCAAAGTTACCTTGGAAAAAGCCGATATGGATAAAATAAACACACAGATGGACCAGCTGGTAAATGCCCAGGGAGGGAAAACGAAGGTAGAGGCTGACATTCAAAAGACCTTCGGTATCAGCCTTGACCAATACAAGGCCGTATACAAGGATTATGTGTTGATTGACAAATACATGCAGCAGCAGGAGAAAGAGATACAACCCTCTGACGAGGACACAAAGAAATATTACAACGACAATATGGAGAAGGCAGGGGAAATCACAACCGTGATTCACGTACTCTTCCTTACACAGGACAACCAGGGCAAGCCTTTGCCGGATGACAAGCAGCAGGAGGCAAAAAAGAAGGCTGACGACACATTAGCAAAGGTTAAGGGAGGACAGAACATCTCCGACCTCGCAAAACAACTCTCGGAGGATCCCGGTTCAAAGGACAGCGGCGGATTGTACACATTCAGAAAAGGAGAAATGGTTAAGGAATTTGAGGACTGGGCGTTTGGTGCAAAGCCTGGAGATACAGGCATTGTGAAAACGACTTACGGATATCATGTGATGAAGAAGCCAACTTTTGATGACATTAAGGATAAAGCAGCATTAGGTGCTAAGAGGGACTTGTACAACAAGAAACTCGAAGGCTGGAAAAATGATAAGCAGTATGACGCAATTAAAAATCAGAAGGTATTTGCCTCAATAAAAGTTGTTTAAAAAGACAAGGGCCGGTAGTATTACCGGTTCTTTTTTTTTCTAATACTTCTTCGCAGAATTGTTCAAATTAGCCTGTAATGTATAAAACTCCAATAAAAAATCAATACTAAAATCGTACCTAAAAATAAACTACTTGAGGAGGTAAATGAAATTGAAG
>CALMWN010000228.1 GCA_937873555.1 uncultured Clostridia bacterium | reverse complement strand
CATATAAGTCCCGAGATGGTTGGAAACGAGAGGATTTTCCTGCTGTCGGAGGTTGCAGGGCGCAGTGCGGTGCTGAATATGATAAATTCAGTAGATCCTACGATTTCAAAGAGTTCTCCTGAGACCAAGGCAATCCTGGAAAGGCTTAAGGAGCTTGAATTTGAAGGTTACCAGTATGAAGGCGCTGAAGGCTCTTTTGAACTGGTTATAAGAAAGGCACTGGGTAGATACAGGTCTTTCTTTGAGCTGAAGGAATTCAAGGTTATCGTTAATGAACCTTCAATAGAAGGAATAAATTCTACGGCGATGATAAAGATAAGGGTTGACGGATTGGATGAAATAACCGCAGCAGAAGGTGATGGCCCTGTAAATGCTCTTGACAATGCTCTGAGAAAAGCTCTGGAAAGATTTTATCCTCAGATTAAGAGAATCAAGCTTACAGATTTCAAGGTAAGGGTTCTGGATTCAAATTCAGCTACTGCTGCAAAAGTAAGGGTATTGATTGAGTCCTCAGACGGCAAAGAGGTGTGGACCACCATCGGAGTATCGACCGACGTTATAGATGCCAGCTGGAAAGCACTTGTAGACTCTATAGAATACAAGCTTTTGAAGGATGTTGTATAGACTGAAATAAAAATAAATTAAATATGTATTACCCAGAAGATGGATATTATTTCAGGAGCCGCATTAAACAATCTGTTTGGTGAGGCTTCTGCTTTATACCCTTTTCACAAATGAATATTTGTGATATGATTAGTAACCACAAAAACATATACTGATTAAAGGATAGGAGAAGCTTTTGTGAAGTTGACGGGCAGACTGATTAAAAACACTGCAATCATTAAAGAAGCAGTAATTGAGAAAGATGACGAAACCGCTTCCTACACGGATCTGCTGGAAGAATGCCTGATCGGCTTGTGCCGCGAACTCGATATACAGGTGCCTTTATGGCTGAAAAAGAATACTGCGGAATTTGTAAAATATCACAGGACATTTTTTACAAAGGAACAGTTCATGGAGAATGTCAGGTTTGAAAGGTTTGAAATCAAGCTTGAATTATAGTTGTTTGTACATTAATCATGTTTCTACCCTAAAAACTCCGGCTTTTGGACAAAGTCGGTACGGATTGCCTTTTGCAGCATCGTAAAATCAATTCCCTTGTTTCCTTCATTAAATGCACAATTTTATTGAGTCTTACAGCTATTGCACTCCAGATACTGCCTGGAGTTTTTTAGTGCACGGTTGTCGAACTGAAACGTTTTTGCCTGCATGATATTTCTGACATTTACAATGACATTTCCGTATTTTGTAACCAGGGAGATTGCCTCTCCATTATACGAGATGACTGCTATCATAAACTACGTTAAGTTTATAAAGAGTGACAACACCGATATTTTATGTTACAGTAGAAATATTGAAGATGAAGCTGATTTTTGCATTACTTGTGCGACAGTAATGCATATGCAGCTTTGCCGGCCTATACTATGACAGGAGACGTAAGTATCCATGGTAAAAATTATTAGTAAATCTTCGCCTGAGAGTACGGAAATAAGGCGCTTTGGAATACTTGCCTTCATCTTTTGGGCTGCTTTTTCCGCCTACTATCCCTTCTCTGTTGTGTTTCTCAGCAATAGAGGATTTGACAATATTTCCATAGGGGCAATAATGTCGATGAATTCATTCATTGTTGTCATAGCCCAGCCAACATGGGGGATAATTTGCGACTATATTGGTTCAACAAAAAAGGTTTTCCTGCTGAATCTGACTGTAGCAGCTCTCTTATTGGCTTCATTGCCTTTTCATTCTTCAAAGGCTTCTATTGTGGTAACTCTTGGTGTATTGACTTTTTTTGAAAGCCCTCTGCCGCCACTGCTGGATAGCTGGCTTATTAGGGGAGTCAAGGAAATTGGGCATTCTACCTTTGGAAACGTACGCTTATGGGGATCTATAGGATTTGCCTGCATGGCATATGTCAACGGAAAGCTGATCGACCTTTCAGGGATATCGGTCATATTCATTTCATTCGGTATTTTTGCAGTTTTTACATTATTAGCATGTATCAATATACGCTCGAATAATATTTCATCAGACAGCATAAAAAAAAGCAGTGCCCCAAAAAGCCTCAATATCGGGAAGCTCTTAAAAAACAGGAATTATATCCTCTTTTTAGTCCTTGCGACATTATTGACCATACCGCACAGAAGTGCCTATATCTTTCTTCCGAAGCTTTTTGATTCGATGGGTGCCGCCCGGGAATATCTGGGGATGTCGTCGTCAATACTGGCTCTCAGCGAAATTCCCATATTTATTTTTTCCAGCTTTTTGATAAGAAAACTTCAGCCAATTTATCTTGTATTGATCTCTACAATCTTTTTTATAATCAGACAATTTCTTTTTATGGTTGTA
>CALMWN010000227.1 GCA_937873555.1 uncultured Clostridia bacterium | reverse complement strand
ATTCAAAGCAATGAGCAAGGGGCTTAGGGCTTCGGTTCTAAGGGTTGGGCAGCTCACAGGGCGTTACAGTGACGGACATTTTCAAATAAATATAGATACCAATGCTTTTTATAATAAAATCAGAGCTATGATAAAGATTGGCGCCATACCTGATAATATAATCGATCAGAGTATGGAACTTACACCGGTTGACTACTGCAGCAAGGCCATGGTTTTACTGTGCAGCATGGAAGAAGCTGCAGGCAGGGTTTTCCACGTGTATAACCATAATACCGTCAGCTTGAAATATTTGCTGGATGTGGCGGGAGAACTGAATATTGCTTATGTTAAAGCCATTGACAAAGCTTCATTCAATCAATATGTGAGGGCTATCCTGGATGATAAAAATAGCCGCGATTTCCTTATACGGGTTATTGATGATTTTTCCGATAATGAACTGCGGTATGAGGAGTTTAGCATACTTGATTCCAGGATAACGCAGGGGTGCTTGAGACAGATTGGTTTTGAGTGGCCAGGTATTGATAAAAGATATGTTTCCAGTATATTGACTTATATGAACAGAGTCGGGTTTTTAGACTAATTTATTTCTGGGGGTAGATTAAAGTGTTAAAAAATCAAGTTGCTTTCATCCTGCTTCATTTATCCACATCATTTATGATGCTTATAACCTACTTCATCGTAAAGATGAAAAATAAGACACAGCTTCACTACATATTCCTGTTCAATTTGTTCAACATTATTATTTGGGGAATCAGCATATTGCTTGAGGCATACTTTAGAGAGTTTTTCGGTTATAACGGGCTGTTTTTCCTGGACATAGCATATATCGGCATTTGTTTTGTTCCGGTGTCCCTGCTGCTGACCGGTATGATATTTTCAGACGCGGGAACGAGGCTTAAAGCAAAAGACCTGAAGCTGTTTATTGTACCTGCAATTTCACTTGTCATTCTCTGGACAAATGATTATCATCATCTCTTTATTGAAAGGTATTCGCCTGTCAGTAATGAAATTGTATATGGTGGATATTTCAATATCCACCTTGTTTATTCATACATCTGCATTTTAATAGGGCTGTACTTCCTTCTCAATTTTTCCATCAGGAACTCCGGCCTCTTTTCCAAACAGGCCTTCGTGATATTCCTTGGTTTTATGGTACCTGTCCTTGTTAATGTATTGTTTACACTTAATATTATTACATTATCTGTTTTTGCCACACCTGTTGCATTTTCTTTCCTGGTCATCTGCTATTTTTACGCAACATTAAGGTATGATTTTCTAAACGTAGTCCCCATAGCTCTTCGAACGGTGGTAGACCGTATTTCCGACGGATTTGTAGTCGTAGATACAAAACTGAACATTGTCGATTATAACAAGACTTTTCAGGATACATTTGCAGATTTTTTCAATATAGAGAAAAGGTATAACCTTATTGATGCATTAAAGTCGGACATTTTTGCCAAAATAGATTTGGAGAAACTTGTGGGATATATTGACAAAGTGAGCACAAGCAGAATTACGATTACATTTGAAAGTCATTTGACGTCTGAGAACTTTGACAAGTATTTTAATATTGAAATAACCCCGATGGCTTCCTATGACAACTATATAGGAACTGTGATACTAATGAAGGATATCACACAGAGCAAAAAGGATCTGGAGGTTATAAAGGAAAACCAGGCCATATTGATGGAACAGGAGAGACTTGCTTCCTTGGGACAGTTGATGGGTGGAATAGCACATAACCTGATGACTCCCATCATGTCCATATCCGGGGGGATTGAAGCAATAAAGGATCTTGTAAATGAATATGATGAGTCAGTAGGGGATAAGAATATCACACAGGATGACCACCATGAAATTGCAAAGGAAATGCTGTCCTGGCTTGAAAAGTTAAAGCCTTACTGCACATATATGTCTGATATTATAACTACTGTCAAGGAACAGGCGGTGCAGCTGAACACCACTTCTTTGGACAGCTTTTCCCTGGATGAACTGGTAAAAAGGATTGAGCTTTTGATGGCGCATGAACTGAAAAAATATCATTGTGTGCTGAATATGGATTTTAAAGTCGGAATGAATACTTTGATCAGGGGGGATGTCAATAATCTGGTTCAGGTTTTTGACAATATAATTATTAATGCAATACATTCATATGAAGGTAAAAGTGGTAATATTGACTTTACTGTAAAAAAAATAGATAATAATATAGAGTTTATGTTGACCGATTATGGAAAGGGAATACGACCTGATGTAAGCGTCAGGCTTTTCAAGGAAATGATTACTACTAAGGGTAAGAACGGCACCGGTTTGGGGCTTTATATGTCGTATGCAAACGTCAAGGGAAGATTTGGAGGAAACATGTGGTTTGAGACTGAAGAGGGTAAAGGTACTACTTTTCATATATCCATTCCATGTATAAAAGACTAGGACAACTGGGGGGAAGCTGTATGAGGAAAAATAGGTTCGTAAGCTCATCTGATTACAGAATAATGATTTTGGACGACGAAATGGGGATTATCGATTCGCTGTCTGTAATACTCCGCCGCCAGGGTTATGAAATCGAGGGCTATACCGATCCTATGTCGGCAATAGAAAAATTGAGCATGGAGCATTATGACCTGCTTATTCTTGACTACTTTATGAGTCCCATACACGGGGATAAAGTTGTCGAAAGGATAAGAGAGTTCAATAGTGATTTATATATATTGCTTCTTACCGGACATAAGGACATGGCTCCACCGCTAAAAACCATAAAAATGCTGGAAATACAAGGATATTGCGAGAAAAGTGACAGATTCGAACAGCTTCTTTTGCTGGTTGAGTCTGCAATCAAGTCGGTTTCCCAATCACGCAGAATCAGAAAATTCAATGACGGCTTGAACAGTATTCTGAATACTGTCGCCAGGATATATCAGATTCAGCCCTATGAGAAAATTGCCGAGGAAATTATTCTGAATATTCTACCCATAGTTAACGGCAGGAATGGGTTTATTATTGTTAACGATATACTGAAAGCTGCTGATGGCAGTGAAATATTTATCGGAACAGGGAAATTCCAAACGAGCATGAAGGATCCGGCTGAGATCCTTAACTCACGTTTTACCGAACAAATACGCCAGATATGGGCATCAAAACAGATATTACGATTGGACGCGGGGATATTGTTCCCATTGATAACTGAATCCATGCAGGCTATAGGCGTTTTATACATTGAATGTGAGGATATGGAAGACAGCATGAAACTGCTTAAGATTTATGTGCACCAGGCAGCGTCAGCCTTGAATAATGCCTTTTTACATACCATTCTGAATATTAAAAATGAAGAGTTAAGCAATACCTACGACCAGCTGAAGGTAAGATATATTGATACTATCGAAGCCCTGCGCCTGGCTGTCGATGCAAAGGATATATATACAAGGGGGCACTCGGACAGGGTTGCCTATTTCGCTGTCAGGATCGGCAGGATCTTCAACCTGACAGAAAAGGATCTGGAAGTTCTGCGTGTCTGCGGGATATTTCACGACATAGGCAAGATAGGGATTTCCGATAAGATATTATTAAAAACTGAAAAGCTCACAGACATAGAATTTGAAGAGATTAAGAAGCATCCCCTGAAGGGCGCATACATTCTTTCAGCCATCTCCATATTTAAGGAAATTGCTTTGATTGTGAAATCGCACCATGAGAGAATTGACGGGACAGGCTACCCTGAAGGGCTAAAAGGTGGTGATATACCTTTTTTATCAAGAATACTGGCTGTTGCAGATGCCTTTGACGCCATGATGTCCGACAGGACGTACAGATCCAGGTTAAGCCTCAAAGAAGTGAAAAATCAGCTTGTTAAAGGTGCAGGAACACAGTTTGACTCGAATATTGTTGAGAAATTTATCGTTTTAATTGAAGACTATGACCAGATGGCCAGGGAGCTGGCAGATTCCGGATTATAGTAATTAAATGTTGGACTACTCGCACTTTATAAAGAGGTTGATCTGAATGAAAAAATTTGTACACCTCCATGTTCATACAGAATACAGTTTGCTGGATGGAGCCAATAGAATAAAGCATTTGATTAACAGGGTATGCGAGCTGGGAATGGACAGTATAGCCATTACAGATCATGGCGTCATGTATGGTGTCATTGACTTTTACAAGGAAGCTGTTTCGAAGGGAGTCAAGCCAATTCTGGGCTGTGAGGTTTATACCGCAAAAAGAAGCAGGCATGACAAGCAGCCGTCCGTTGATTCCGATCAGGGACATCTTGTTTTGCTGGCTAAAGATAATTCAGGCTACAAAAATCTGATGAAAATTGTTTCTGCAGGCTTCACGGAAGGCTTCTACTATAAGCCCAGGATAGACATGGAGGTGCTGGAAAAATACAGCGGGGGATTGATAGCCCTGAGCGCCTGCCTGTCTGGAGATGTTCCCGGGGCACTTATTCAAAATGATTACGAAAAGGCAAAAAGGATAGCTCTAAGATATAGAGAAATATTTGGAGAAGGAAATTTTTACCTTGAACTGCAGAACAACGGAATAGAAGAACAGAATCTTGTAAACCAGGGCATTATAAGGCTTGGCAGGGAAACCGGCATACCACTGGTCGCTACAAACGATGCCCACTATTTAAGACGTGAGGATGCCAGGGCTCACGAAATTCTGCTGTGCATACAGACAGGCAAAAATATCAATGATGAAGACAGGATGAGGTTTTCGACCGAAGAGGTCTATATAAAGTCACCGGAGGAAATGTCCGAGCTTTTCAGGAATGTTCCGGAAGCAATCGAGAATACGGTTAAAATAGCCGAAAGCTGCAATGTGGAGCTGGAATTCAACAAGCTGCACTTGCCGGAGTTCAGCGTTCCAAAAGGTATAGAGCCTTTTGAATATTTAAAAACCCAGTGCTACGATGGTTTAAACAGGCTTTTTGGCAGCGAGTCTGATGCCGGCAGAAAAGAGCGTCTCGAGTATGAGCTTTCCGTCATAAACCAGATGGGTTATGTGGACTATTTCCTGATAGTCTGGGATTTTATAAAATATGCCAGGGACAATGGAATAATGGTAGGTCCGGGCAGGGGCTCTGCAGCGGGAAGCCTTGTTTCCTACTGTCTTGGGATTACCAGCATAAACCCTCTGAAATACAATCTTCTTTTTGAGAGATTTTTGAATCCTGAGAGAATAAGCATGCCTGATATAGATATTGACTTCTGCTTCGAAAGGAGGCAGGAAGTTATTGACTATGTGGTTGGAAAGTATGGGGAGGACAGGGTTGCACAGATCATCACTTTCGGAACCATGGCTGCACGGGCGGCTATCAGGGATGTAGGCAGGGCACTGGACATACCGTACAATGAGGTGGACAGAATTGCCAAAATGATACCTTTTCAAATAGGTATGAATATTGATAAGGCTCTTGAGCTCAATCCGGAGCTGAAAAAGGCCTGTAATGAAGACGTGCTCATCACCGAGCTGATCGACACTGCAAGACTTCTGGAGGGCATGCCCAGACATGCATCCACCCACGCCGCCGGTGTGGTTATTTCGAAGGAACCTCTGACTGAATATGTTCCTATTCAGAAAACCGAAGGCAGCATTACAACGCAATTTTCAATGGGACTGCTGGAAGAGCTGGGCCTTTTGAAGATGGATTTTCTCGGCCTCAGGACCCTCACGGTCATAAGAGATTCACTGGAGCTGATAAGCAGAAATTACTGTACGAAAGTGGATATGGATAAAATTGAAGTTAATGATCGAAAGGTTTTCAAGATGATCAGTGACGGGAAGACTTCGGGCGTATTTCAGCTTGAAAGCGGTGGAATGACCCAGTTTATGAAGGAACTTCAGCCGGAATCGCTTGAAGATATAATAGCCGGTATTTCACTGTACCGCCCGGGACCGATGGATCAGATACCACGGTATATCAGAAACAAGAACAATCCTGCAGAGATTAAATACGACCACCCAATTCTGGAAGGAATTCTTGATGTGACTTATGGATGCATGGTTTATCAGGAACAGGTAATGCAGATTGTCCGTGATCTTGCAGGTTATTCCATGGGCAGGTCGGACCTTGTAAGAAGGGCCATGTCCAAGAAAAAGGTCAGCGTAATGGAGCAGGAAAGACAGAATTTTATTTATGGTATTACCGATGCCGAAGGGAATGTCCTGGTGAACGGAGCAGTCAGGAACGGCGTTGATGAACGGATTGCCAACAAAATATTCGACGAGATGATGGACTTTGCAAGTTATGCCTTCAATAAGTCCCATGCTGCGGCATATGCTGTCATAGCCTATCAGACAGCATGGCTGAAATGGTATTACTCTGTTGAGTTTATGGCTGCCCTCTTGAACAGCTTTCTTGGAAGCAGTGATAAGGTGTCCGGGTATGTCCATGAATGCAAGGCTATGAATATCGAAGTGCTGCCGCCGGACATAAATGAGAGCCAGGTAAAGTTTTCAGTTTTTAACGGTAAAATACGTTTTGGCCTCGCTGCAGTCAAGAACGTAGGCGAAAACGCAGTAAAGGGCATAATCCAGGAAAGGGAACAGAATGGGACATTCGGCAGTTTCAGGGAGTTTTGTGAAAGAATAGATGGAATGGACATAAACAAAAGATGTGTGGAAAGCCTGATTAAAAGCGGAGCCTTTGACTCCCTAAAGGTTTTCAGATCACGTCTGATGGCAGTCTATGAAAAGATGCTGGATGGTATACAGCAGAGTAAGAAAAGGAATCTTGAAGGTCAGGTGTCATTTTTCGAGATTGCTGAAAATAAAAAAGAGACATCTGCAGCAGGCGATGAATATCCTGAAATTAAGGAATTCCCTTCAAAAATGCTGCTGTCGATGGAGAAGGAAATGCTGGGCTTGTATATATCAGGTCATCCGTTGAGTGAATATGAAAATGATATAGCTAAGACGGTTACATTTTTCAGCTCTGATTTGAATCAAACTTCCAAAGAGGGCGAGGATGAAACCGTTACTGATAATACAAGGGCCATAAGCGATGGCATGCCGGTGATTGTCGGAGGAATAATTACCGCAAAGAAGACAAAAACTACAAAAAGTAATAATCTGATGGCCTTTATCACACTTGAGGATTTGTACGGTTCAATGGAAATAATAGTATTTCCCACGGTACTGGAAAAGTATGCCCGCTATATAACAGAAGAGGGTATTGTGCTGGTTAACGGCAGAATAAGTGTTAAGGAAGAAGAACAACCCAAAATTATTTGTGATGAAATCAAACCGTTGAAGAGTGATAACCTTAAGCCCATGGGGAAAGCCAAAATGCCAAAGCTCTGCATAAGGCTTGAAAAAGGCAGAGATAAGGAAGTTGCCGATTCCATAATGCCTATGCTCAAATATTTCGGTGGAAACACTCCGGTTTGCTTTTATGATGAAGATAATAAGAAAACGGTTGCTGAGAGGGAGTACTGGGTAAGTTTGAACGATTGTCTGCTTTCGGAATTAAAACGCAGGTTGGGGGAGGAAAATGTGAAAATAATATGACATATTTTTAAGTAAAACAGCTTTGCAAATGTAGTATACGCAAATATTGTATTGATTTTTGCCATAAAATAATATATAGTTATGACGGGGTGGTTTTATTGGATTGTGACAGTGAAAAAATCCTTGGGGATTATGTAGTTATAAAGGCGGAAGAGAACGGTGTGAATGTCATAGGGCTTACTCGTGGAAGGGATACCAAGTTCCATCATACTGAGAAGCTGGATAAGGGTGAAGTGTTGCTTGCCCAATTTACTGAAGATACATCTGCAATAAAGATAAGGGGCAAGTCAAGAATACTTTGCCGTCATGGCGAAATACATTCCGGTGAATGAGCAGACACCTTGGACTATGATGTTGGGTGCATTGTTATAAACATTTACGTTTATATTTATGCCGGCTGTATTTTAATATAGCATCAACTTGTTTCAGGTTCTGATTTCATTTGACACAAAAAACTTATATGCTCTATATAGGTAAATTTGATACGTGTATTCCATCACAAATATAGAGCTGTGCTGAATAAAGGGGCGTGCTTTTTATGTGGACGGTAGTGTATATGGCTCAAAGCAAGGAAATTGCGACGAAACTGCAGGAATTGCTTACGAATGAGGGAATATTGGTCAAATTAAGACCAATAAGCAGAAACCATGAAAACAATGATAATTATTATGAGGTGCTTGTTCCGGAAGCAGAAGTTGAAGAAGCCCATAGCGTAATCATTGAAAAAGGGTACTAACGTTAAAATTTAGAATTGCAATATCAAACCCGTGTCTGAATTACATGCACGGGTTTCGCTTTTAAATTTCTTTAGATATTGACGTAATATTATCGGAGGTTAGGATGTTTGTCTCAGAAACAAAAATAACAGTGCGGTATGCTGAAACTGATCAAATGGGAATTGTTCATCATTCCAACTATCCTATATGGTTTGAAGCCGGACGGACTGACTTTATCAGGCAGCTGGGCATGCCTTATTCAAAAATTGAAGAAAAAGGCATAATGCTTCCTCTTATAGAACTTAGAAGCGTTTATAAGGGCACTGCCAGATATGAAGATGAAATAATTATCAAAACAAGGGTGAATGAATTTACCAATACCCGCATAAATTTTTACTATGAGATATACAAAAACAATGAACCCGGTTTGATTACCTGGGGAGAGACGATGCACGTCTGGACTAACAAAGATTTGAAGCCCGTCAATCTGAAGAAGTATTTCCCCGAGCTATTTGATATAATGTGTAACGCAGCCGGATAAAATATAAAGATTGAACTTTTTCATTGCACAATAATGAGAAAATATGTTAAACTTAATTAGCCTGATTACAAATTTTATACAGGTGGTGAGTCGGTGAATACACCAAACATATTAACGGCAATAAGGTTTGTTATTATACCGTTTTTTGGTTACTATCTGTACATATGCAATTTTAAAATTGCAGTGTCGTTGTTTTTACTGGGTGGTCTGACCGATGTCCTGGATGGTTATATAGCGAGAAAATTCAATATGGTAACTTCCTGGGGCAAACTGGCGGATCCAATTGCAGATAAGTTTATGCAACTTACGGCTTTGGTGCTTCTTACAATGCAGAACAGGATAGACACTATAATTCTGGTCATTGTAATAGCCAAAGAGGCTTTTATGGGGGTAGGAAGCATACTTCTATACAGGAAGGAACACTTTGTCGTATCTGCCAATTGGTACGGAAAGCTGGCAACCGTTGTTTTCTATTTTGCAATAATTATGATAATCTTTAATGTGGCTTACAGTAAATTCTTTATTTTAATCGGAGTTTTATCCGCACTTTTCGCTTTCTTCATGTATTCGGTACAATACAGGAAGATCTGTTATGAAAATAAATAAACTATGAAAAACCAACGGTTGTGCTACAAATTGCACAACCGTTGGTTATTTATGCCATGTTACCTTCAAGCCAGTCGACGAACTGTTTTGCAGTCCTGGGTGACCGCCCGTTATACCAGAGTTCCCATTTCAGCGCTTCCCTGTGCAGCTGTTCCCTGTCGATTTTTATTCCCTTTCTTTCAGTGAGTCCTTCGACAATTTCAAGGTATTTATATTTGTCGGGAGAAGAATAGACTACGGTTATACCGAACCTGTCAGCCAGTGAAAGCTTTTCCTGCATTGTATCCGCTGCGCGTATTTCATCTTCCGGGTTGTCCGACTGGAATCCCAGGCGGTCACTGAATTTTTCCTTTATAAGATGCCGGCGGTTGGAAGTGGCATATATCAGAACATTATCAGGCTTGCTTTCAAGGCTGCCCTCCAAAACCGCCTTCAGGGCCGTATAGTTTTCTTCATTGTCCTCAAAGGCCAAATCATCCACAAATACGATAAACTTTTGATTTTTGTCCCTCAGCTGTTTTATAATCTCAGGA
The DNA here is from genome assembly GCA_937873555.1 of uncultured Clostridia bacterium. Lineage (GTDB taxonomy): Bacteria > Bacillota > Clostridia > Acetivibrionales > CALMWN01 > CALMWN01. The sequence goes on along the minus strand of CALMWN010000227.1, from coordinate 482 downwards.
AAATCTATAAGTTGATTCTTTGGTACTTCCACAATACGAAGGCCTTTTGCATGGTATTCGTTCAAAATGGCTTTGACGGTTGAAGATTTCCCGGTGCCTCTATCCCCGTACAGAAGTACATTATTGGCATGATACCCTTTCAAAAACTGGAGGGTATTGTTAATCACATCAGAACGTTCTTCTTCATAGCCGATAAGATCTGATAGTTTTATGGGGTCAGGATTTTCCACACCAGCTAATCGTCCTATTCCGTTCCTGCTTTCCCAGATGAAGGCTTTATACATTGCATAAATACCGTAGCCGTTTCTATTATAATAACCGGCAAGCAGCTCTATACTTCTGCTCCAGTCTCTGCTTGCCAAAAGTAAATCCAGGCCTTCGCTGCCGCAGGGATAAGGATTGCAGGCTGCCATTCCTGGCTCTGCATCCCATTCGGGAAGACTGTTTATGACATCTGCTTCAAATGCAGAGAATGAGAAGTC
>CALMWN010000226.1 GCA_937873555.1 uncultured Clostridia bacterium | reverse complement strand
CCTTGGGTATTTTCTAGATAATCTTGAAAAAATCAAGTTTGGTGAAACAGGAAAAGTCCTGTTGATCTGCAACAGGGAAGTTGTCAAAAGGGACAGCAGCACTCCGGTCAATGGACTGGAGGATGATCCCTCCTTTTTTGATACAATATACGGCTCCTCTGATGGAAGTACATATAAAAAACTCACCAATGGTGAAAATCTGATAGTGTTTAATCAGATTGAGAAAACCGACTGGAAGCTTGTGGCTGTGGTGCCTACAAAGGAGCTTCTTAAAAAAGTTGATATTATAGGGATGTCAATCCTGTTAACCTGCATACTGTGCTTGATAATAGCCTTTATATTTTCATTCCTCTTTTCGCATATGATATCCAAACCTATCAGACGCCTTGCCAAAGTGATGAAGGTGTTTGAGAACGACCAGAATATAAGAATAGAGACGAAAAGCAGTGATGAGATGGGGTTCCTTTATAAAAGCTTCAATAATATGGCAGGAAAGATAAATCTTCTCTTCCGGGATATTGAAGAAATCAGTCAGAAGGAGAAGAATGCCGAACTTAAAGCACTGCAAGCCCAGATAAACCCGCACTTTTTGTACAATACACTCGATTCGATAAACTGGCTGGCATTGAAATACAATGCTCCGGACATATCTAATATGATCACCTCACTGGCCAAGTTCCTACGACACAGTTTAAATAAAGGAAGGGAATTCATCAGCGTTGAAAACGAGCTTGAGCATGTACAAAGTTATATCAACATACAGAAAATCAGGTATACGAGCAAGTTCAATGTAAATATACATGTAGACCAGGAGATCTGTCATCAAAATATAATAAAGCTTGTACTGCAGCCAATGGTTGAAAATGCAATCATCCACGGCTTCAAGGACATAGAATATGTTGGGGAAATCACTATCAGAGGTTACAGGGTGAATGAGTATTTTTACCTGAAAGTAAAGGATAATGGCATAGGTGCGGATGTTGACAGGTTGAATCAAATGCTGCACCAGAAAATCGAGTACAGCGAAGCAGAGGGCAGCTCCTACGGAATAAGAAATGTCAATGAAAGGTTGAAGCTTTATTACGGAGAACAATGCGGTGTGTCTTTTGAAGAGAATGAAAGCGGTGGAGTCACTGCAATTATAAAAGCCAGGCTTGATATCAGTTCTGAGCAGCAAATGTTAGCATAAACGGAGGAATTTCGAATGGTAACGGTTTTCATAGTTGATGATGAAGAAATAATAAGAGAAGGGCTGAAAAACATCATCCCGTGGGAAAATATAGGAATGCAGGTGATTGGAACAGCGGAAGACGGCGAAGAAGCTTTTGAAATTATAAAGGGAAAAAGACCCGATGTCATATTGACAGACATAAGGATGACCAGTATGGACGGTTTATCTCTTGCTTCCAGGTTAAGAATGGTAATGCCTGATATAAAAATCATAATAATAACAGGTTATGATGAATTTGATTATGCCCAGCAGGCTTTGCGCCTTGACGTAAAGGATTTTCTGGTCAAGCCGGTCGAGCAGGAAAAGCTTATGGAATGTGTCGTACGTATAAGAAATCTTGTAATCCAGGAAAAGCATGAGTTTATAAAAAAGCAGACAATCGACAGGCATCTTAAGGAAAGCTTCCCTTTCATGAAAACCTGGTTTTTGAATTCTGTTGAAAGTATAAGTGTAAATGATGAAAGCCTGTATGAAAATCTGAGATTTTTCGGAATAGATATGGACAAAGGGCTTTTTCAGGTCGCTATAGTCTCTGTTAGCAGCATGCGTGAAAGTATGGAAACAGTAAAGCAATATATCCTGTATGATGTATATGAAAAGCTGAAGTTGATTTTAGACAAGCTTGAAATCAAGAATATAATTTTCTTTGAAGATATGCTCTTTACCATCATATTTAATTGTCCTGAAGAAAATAATGAGAAAGCCTTTTTAAGAAAGAACTTTGAAATCTCGTCAATCATAAAGGAATTCCTGGAATATAATCTGGGAGGAAATTTTACAATTGGCCTGGGCGAAATAGTAAGCAGCATGAGCAATATCATATTCAGTTACAAAGGTGCGGTTGATGCCTGCAAACACAAATTTTACCTTGGCGAAAATCAGATAATCTACATACATGATATCGAGCCTGCCAAGAAAAAAAGCGATTATAACAACACCATGATCGAGGATTGGCTGGTATCGGCGATAAAAATCGGGGATGGAGCCAGAGTTGAGGAAATATTAAACAAACTGTTCAGCGAAATGGAAGAATCAAGAGAAGAAATCGGCAGTGTGAAGCGAATATGCCTAAACCTTATAGTATACGTATCCAGGGCTATCTATGAGCTCGGGGAAAAACAGGAGATACTTTTCAACAACACCGACCCCTGGGGCCGGATCAATTCCTGCAATACCCTGGAGCAGCTGCATGATTTTATAAGCGATATCATAAATGTAGTGCTTGGCCATTTGAGCTACAAACGGAAGAACAAAAATCAAAAGATTATTGAGAAGGTCAAAGAAATCATAGATAACAACTGCATTGATGATATATCCCTGGAATCCGTAGCCGAAAGTGTTTTCCTGTCGCCGGCATATCTTAGCACATTGTTCAGCAGGGAAATGTCCACAACCTTCAAGGATTACCTTATACTCCGGAGAATAAACATGGCAAAGGAACTGTTGAAGGATATAAACCTGAAAATATATGAAGTGGCGGTAAAGTCAGGTTATACAGACTCCCATTATTTCAGCCAGATATTCAAGAAGTATACCGGCATGACACCTATCCAATACAGAAATCAGCTCATATAATCCTTTATAAGCTTATGACAGTTCCCTTCCCACAAAATTCACATTCATCCTTTAACAGCTCCTGCAGTCAACCCTGATATTATCCTTCTCTGGAACACAAGCACAAGTATTATGAGAGGCACTGTAACAACAACGGATGCTGCAGCTATATCACCCCACGGATAGCTGAAATCCCCAGGGAACATCGCTATGCCCACAGGAACCGTACGCATGTTTTCCTTTGTGTTGAATACCAGTGAATATAGAAATTCATTCCATGAGCTTATGAATACAAGTATGGCGGTTGTGAACAAGCCCGGTGCAGCAAGCGGGAATATAACCAGCATAAATGCCTGCAGCGGGGATGCACCGTCTACTTTGGCCGCCTCCTCCAATGAAAAAGGAATTTCCCTGAAAAATGTTGTAAGTATGAAAATCGACAGCGGCATGGTAATGGTGATATAGGTTATCACTAGTCCAATGTAGCTGTTCAGCAGGTTTACCTGCCTCATCATGATAAACAATGAGCTCACGATAGAAATGCCGGGAAACATTGATACTGCCAGCACCATCGACATAATCAGGCCTTTTCCCTTGAAATTCAGCCTTGACAAAGCATATGCCGCAAAGGAGGAAACAAATACGGCAAATAGTGTTGAACTGCCTGCAACAACAGCACTGTTTTTGAGATAAGTCAAAAACGGTCTCTTATAAAACACTGAATAATAAAATTCAAAGTTTATTGCGCTTGGAATCCATTTGGGCGGCGTCAGATAAAGCTCCTTCATCGGCTTTATGGAGGTCATGAATTGCCAGAAAAATGGAAAGACTATAAATATTAAAAATATAAATATACCAAAGTAAAACAGAATGTTTTCCATTAGGTTTTTGTTGCCTGAATTTTTAGATGCCACTTGTATAACCCCCCGTTATGTTCTTTTTGCTCCCAGTATCTTCTGGTAGAATAAGCTGATGATCATGACACAGATAAACATTGAAACCGCCATTGCAGAGCCCATCCCAAAGTCCAGATTCCTGAACAGGGTCTTGTAGGTGTAAACCGATATTGTCTCTGTTGAATTTGCAGGTCCGCCTCCGGTCAATACGAAAATTATGTCAAACACCCTGAAGGAATCAAGGGTTCTTAAAAGCAAAGTGACCAGTATAGTGGGCTTTAACAGCGGAAGTGTCACTGTAATGAACTGTCTTATTTTTGAAGCCCCATCAACCGTAGCTGCTTCATAAAGCTCCTGCGGAATTACCTGCAGCCCTGCCAAAAGCAGAAGTCCGACATATGGTGAGGTTTTCCACACATCTGCGGTAATGGCCGCCCATATAGCCGTAGATGCGTTTCCCAGCCAGGTTTTATAGCTGTCTATGAGATGCAGCTTGAGTAGTATGTCATTTAATACTCCGAGCTGATCATTGTATATAAAGCTCCACATCATTGCGGATACAACCGTAGGTATTGCCCATGGCACCAGGATAGCCGCTCTCACAGCACTTCTTCCTCTGAATTCCCGGTTCATGACAAGTGCCATTGCCATTCCTATTACAAATTCTATGCTAACCGAAGTAAAAACGAAAAACAGGGTATTGTATATGCTTTTCCAAAACCTCGGATCATTGGCAAGAGTAATATAATTGTCCAGGCCTACAAACTGCTTTAAGTTTATGAATTGAAGCTTCATTTTAAACATGCTGAGATATATGGTTCGTCCTATTGGGAAAAATGCTACAAGTATTATGCATAATACTGCAGGTGAAACAAGTAAATATGCCAGAGCCTGCTCGCTTAACACACTGTTGCTTTTAATTTTATTCTTGCCGGCAGCCATACCTTTTTTCTCCTTTCGTGGTCTATTGCAGCGGATTTTATATGATTACTTTTTTAAAAATCAGTAGGCCTTCAAGGCCTACTGATTTTTAGCGTTTACTTCTGTTTATTTCACTATCTTTTCCAGTTCTTCCTGGGTTGTCTTTAATGCCTGCTCCGGTGTTATAGCTCCGGTAATGGCTTTATGGAAGTTAATCTGCATTACATCGGATATGGCCGGATAAATCGGTGATACGGGTCTTGGCTTGATATTCTGGAAAACAGTTTCGAACATCGTGATGTGCGGAACAGCCTTGATAACCTCAGGATCCTTATAAGTGCTCTTCCTGCCGGGGTATCTCTGCCCTACGATTGTCTGTATGCGCTGTCCTTCTTCACCTGTTGCATAATCTACAAATTTCAGTGCTGCATCCTGGTTCTTGGAATATGTGCATACTGCAAGGCTTCTTCCGCCCAATACCGACTGGCCGGGCTTACCGTCAGAAGTGCCTGGCAGTGGAGCTACTGCGACCTTGTCTTTGACCTTTGAGCTTGCATCGTTCTGTAC
>CALMWN010000225.1 GCA_937873555.1 uncultured Clostridia bacterium | reverse complement strand
ATCCCGAAGAATTCGCATCAACACTTAAGAAGGCACATATAAATTCCATTACATGCTTTGCCAGATGCCACCATGGAATGATGTATTATGATTCCAAGGCTTTTCCGGAAAAAATACATCCGAAACTTACAAATAAAAATCTTTTGAAGGAACAGATAGAAGCTTGTCACAGGCATGACATAAGGGTGCCGATATACATAACCGTGCAGTGGGATTATCTTACAGCCGCAGAAAATCCTGAATGGGTTGCGGTCACCGAGGATGGAGGCATCAGCTATGCATACACCCAGAAGCCATATACACCGGGCTTTTATGCGAATTTGTGCGTAAATACACCCTACAGGGATTTCCTGAAGGCTCATACAAAGGAAGTACTGGATATGCTGCCTTGCGACGGGCTGTTCTTTGATATCGTAAAACCTGTTGATTGCTCCTGTAAATACTGCAGGAAGGGAATGGAGGAATCGGGGCTTGACCCGACAAAACCGGAAAACAGGATGGAATATGCACAGAAGATGATAAACGGGTTTAAAACAGACATGACGAATTTCATACGTCAGTATAACAAGGAATGCAGTATTTTTTACAACAGGGGACATATAGGCACCGCGCACAGGCCTGTTGTTGACGCATACACCCATTTTGAGCTGGAATCCCTGCCGAGCGGAGGGTGGGGATACCTGCATTTTCCGATAACAATTCGCTATGCAAGAAACTTCGGCATCGACTGCCTGACTCATACCGGAAAGTTCCATACATCATGGGGGGATTTCCATTCTTTCAAGAACAGGGCCGCCCTGGAATTCGAGTGCTTCAACATGCTGGCACAGGGCTCAAAGTGCCTGATCGGTGATCAGCTTGAGCCTTCAGGCAGGCTTTCCGGTCCTGTTTATGAGCTCATAGGACAGGTTTACTCCGAAGTTGAGAAAAAGGAACCCTGGTGTATGGGTGCCAAGGCTGTAACCGAGATAGGAGTGTTTTCTCCTGAAGAGTTTTTGGGCTCCGTTACTGCAGGAAGGACGAATATACCTCCAGCATCGCAGGGTATTGTAAGAATGCTCCAGGAAAGTGCACATCAATTCGACATACTGGACTCGAAAAGTGAGCTTGCGCCATACAAGCTGCTGGTATTGCCCGATAACATACCTGTCTCTGAAGAATTTGCAGCCAGGCTGAAAAAATACCTTGATGGCGGAGGAGGTTTAATTGCTTCCTTTGAGTCCGGGCTTAATGATGAGAAAAATAATTTTGCCTTGAAGGAGCTGGATGTAAAGATCAAAGCAGAGGCAGCCCTGGCGCCTGACGCGCTTCCTGCGTGGGGGAGGTATTTTGAAAGACATGACTATGCCGATTATCTACTTCCAAAGGGTAAAATCGCAGCGGGGGTGCCTGAAACCGAACATGCAATGTACATAAAAGGTCTGGAGGTAGAGGCTGAAACAGGCAGTGAAGTATTGGCAGAGACTATACTGCCTTATTTCAACAGGACCTACAAAAGCTTCTGTTCCCACCGTCAGGCTCCTTCCTCGGGAAAAGAGGGCTATTCCGGCATAGTCAGGAAGGGACGCTGTATTTACTTTGCCCATCCCATTTTCACACAGTATCACCGCAATGCTCCACGCTGGTGCAGGCAGCTCTTCTTGAATGCCATTGAAATGCTGCTTCCGGAAAGGCTTATAAAACATGACGGGCCTTCTACAATGCTTGCCTCCATAAACGAGCAGAAGAAGGAAAACCGATGGATATTGCATCTGCTGCATTACATCCCTGAAAGACGCTCGGTTGATATTGACGTACTTGAGGATGTAATCCCGCTTTACAACATCAAATTATCGGTAAATGTGCCCGGAAAGGTCAGAGAAATCAGCTGCGTACCGGAAGGGAGCACGCTTGACTTCTCCATGAACGGCAGCCGCGCGGAATTTATCCTGCCGAAGCTTTCCGGGCATCAGATGATATCAATACAATTATATGATTAATCATAAATCATATTTCCTGAGCTGATAGAGCATTTTGATTATAAGCAGGTTATATATATTCAATCCTAGAATTTCAATGAGTCTGACCTTTAATTAGAATCCGAACAACTTCATATATGGTTGAGACGGTAGTAAATCAATAAAAGGAGGATTTTGTATGAAAAGAAACGGGTTGCTTAAAAAACTCATGGCATTGGTATTGAGCGCTGCAATGGTAATTCTGGCAGGCTGCTCGTCCAAACCTCAGGAGGCGGCGAAACCGGCAAACAGTGCTGCGCCGAAAGCAGCAGAAGCAGCACAGCCTCAGAATGTGAAGCTCAGATGGTCCATGTGGATTGGAAGTTCTGCAGAGCTTGAGCAGTGGAAGGAACTGGCTGCGGATGCCACAAAAAAATACCCCAACATCTCCATTGATATTGAGACTACAGACTTTATCGGCTACTGGCCCAAGCTGGAAACCCAGTTCGCTGCAAAAAACACGGCAGACATCGTGGCAATGCAGGGAATTAGGGCACAGAGCTATCTCAACAAAGGCGGCCTTATGACGCTGACCAAGTTCATCAATGACGACAAGAATGTCAACATAAGCGATTGCAATCAGATGATGATCAAGGCCTTTTCCTACAATAATGAAGTATATGCCTTCCCCTACGATTCGGGGCCATATGTTACGTTCTATAACATCGACCTCTTTGATAAGTACAAGGTTCCGTACCCTGACGACAACATGAGCTGGGACAGCTATCTGGACAGGATGCAAAAGCTGACCAAAGACGGTAACTACGGTGTAGCTACAAATACCACCATTGACCATGTCATACCCTACATATGGTCCGCCGGAGGAGATTACTACGACGCCAAAACCAACAAGTATACTATCTATTCGCCGGAAAATGTCAAGGGCTTGCAGTTCCTTGGAGACCTCTATACAAAATACAAGGTTGCAAAACCGATTACAGACCCCGGGAATAACAACACCCACAGGGAGCAGTTCTATTCAGGCACAGTTGGCATGATTCTTGACGGTCCCTGGTTCCTCACCAATGCAAAAAACAACTGCAAGTTCAAATACGGTATTGCCCCCATTCCGAAAGGCCCGGCAGGAAGAGTTGTACAGGTGGCAGGCTCGGGATTCGGCGTAGGAGCAAGCACCAAATTTCCCAAAGAGTCCTATCAGATAGTAAGTTCCATAACAGGTACAGAGGCTCTGACAAAGATAGCAAAGTGGGGCCGTGGTTATCCGGCGCGTAATTCAGCTGTTCCCGGATTTACTGAAACCTGGAAGACAATTCCCGGTATAGATTCAGTTCAACAGACTGCCAACAAGGACGGCAAACCGTTCATTGGACCTCAAACCTACCAGCAGGTCACAGAAATATTCAGGGCTAATATTGAGCCTGTATATCTTGGTTCGGAAACTGCAGACGCAGCACTGAAGAAGATTCAGACCCTGGTTGACGCAATCAAATAATACACTTTTTTGAGAAAGTTGTTGAAGCAATCTGTTTTGGCAACTTTCTCAAATATATTATTCCGGTTTGCAAGAGGAGGTATCAAATGGCTGAAAATATTGTAAACAGTACCGGACTCGCAGCGAAAAACAATAAAAAAACCGGATATTGGAACAAGCGGGAAAAAACAAACCTTATTACCGCTATACTTTTTCTTCTTCCAAATATCATAGGTTTTTTGGCTTTTACACTCATCCCCGTTATAGTGTCCTTCATAATAAGCTTTTTTGATTGGGAACTGGTCGGAGATCCGGTATTCGCAGGACTGAAGAATTATTACAACCTGTTGTTTTCCGACAGGCTGTTCTTAAAAGTGATCCTGAATACCTTGTATTATGTGGGAAGCTATGTGACTTTGAATGTAATAATTGCCATGTCTCTGGCATTATGGCTCACAAGGAATCTTAAGGGTGTACTCGTTTTCCGGTCAGTCTTTTTTCTCCCGCAGGTCATGCCCATAGTTGCACTGGCCCTGATTTGGAAAATGATGTATCTGCCGAAGTACGGACTGATTAACCTGTTCCTTGGACTTTTTGGCGTTCCCGACATCAACTGGCTTTTCGACCCCAGGTTTGCTATGCTGGGAATCGTAATTACCAGCGGATGGATGGGTTTCGGCTATAATATGGTCATATTCATAGCAGGTATAAAAGGAATACCACAGTCAATGTTTGAAGCGGCATGGATAGACGGGGCCAATAAATGGCAGTGCTTCTGGAGAATCACTCTGCCACTGCTTTCCCCATCGGTATTTTATGCTGTTGTAATGACTATCATTTCCTCATTCCAGGTTTTCGACCAGACTATGGTCATGACAGGGGGAAGCCCTGCAAATTCGACAAATACCATAGTGCTTTATCTCTACCAGAATGGCTTTCAATTCTTCAAGATGGGTTATGCTTCAGCTATAGCCTGGGTACTTTTCGCATTCATATTTGTGGTGACAATGATTCAGATGAAGCTGCAGAAAGATTGGGTGTATTATGAATAGAAAATGAATAGAATAGGAGGTCGGATATGGAAGAAAAAATAAAGCGTGAGAATTATGTAAGGTCAAGATTCTTCAAAAGCCTGGAATATGTATTGCTGGTATTTACTTCATGTGTTTTTCTGATTCCGATTGTATGGATGTTTTCCACATCCCTAAAACCGAATAACGAAACTATGTCCATACCCCCGAAATTGATCGGGAGCACCATCGAATGGGGTAATTATGCCAAAGCATGGAATTTCCTGCCGTTTGGCGTGTTTATGAAGAACTCCTTCATTGTTGCCGTTACAGTTACTGTTCTGGTTGTTATTACATCAAGCCTGGCAGCATATGCTTTTGCCAGGATACAGTTCAAGGGAAGGGATACATTGTTTCTGATGTACCTTGGAACCCTTATGATTCCCCAACAGGTAACCATGATACCATTGTTCATAATTATGAAAAAACTTGGCTGGGTGGATACCTATCAGGCATTGATTCTTCCCGTTTCCTTCACTGCATTCGGTACCTTCCTTATGAGACAGTTTTTTCTGACAATTCCGCAGGAACTTGAGGAAGCGGGCAGGATAGACGGGTGTTCTCCATTCGGACTATATGCCAGGATCATAATGCCAATGTCAAAACCGGCATTGTCCACACTGGCGATATTTTCCTTTATCGGCCAGTGGAGAAATTTTTTATGGCCGCTGATAGTTATAAATAAAACTGATATGAAAACTCTCCCTTTGGGAATCAGGATGTTTCAGGGGCAGTATGGGACTGAATGGAACCTTTTAATGTGTGCAACGGCAATTGTAATAATACCGAGCATTCTGATTTTTATAATATTGCAGAAATACCTGGTGGAAGGGATATCTTTGACGGGTATGGGCGGCAGATAAAGGAAAAGGGAAGCTCTATGCAATATACTTATATATAGAAAAGAAAGGATGATCGATTTATGATACCCAGGTTTAATGATGCAAGAGATGTTTTCTTTGAAAGGCGTTTCGGCATGTTCGTGCATTGGGGGCTGTATGCGATACCTGCCTGGCATGAACAGATACTGTGGAGGCAAAAAGTCAGGAGAAAAGAATATGAGCAGTTGATTCACCAGTTCAACCCTGTGAAATTTAACCCTGAAGCATGGCTTGACCTTGCACAGGAAACAGGAATGCAGTACATATGCTTTACCACCAAGCACCATGACGGTTTTTGCCTGTGGGATACAAAGTATACCGATTATAATATAATGAACACTCCTTATGGTAAGGATATTCTGGGAATGCTTGCAGAAGCCTGCCATAAAAGGAATTTTCCCTTGAGCCTGTATTACTCCTGCCCGGACTGGCATCACCCGAACTACCCGAACAAGGGAAGGCATCACGAGATGTTCGGCCCGAGACCGGGTGATGAACCTGATATCGATAAATATTATGAATTTGTCAAAAATCAGATAACCGAGCTTTGTACGAAATATGGTAAAATATATGAGCTTTTCTGGGATGTGAATGTCGCAGAGTATTATAATCCGTCCCTTAACGAGATGGTCCGTTCGCTTCAGCCCGGCATACTTATCAATGACCGTGGGCCTGACAAGGGTGATTATGGTACTCCTGAACGCCATGTTCCCGCAGGCAAGCAGTTTGGCAGGCCTACCGAAGGCAACACATCACTGGGAAGGGAAAGCTGGGGCTACAAGACGGATGAGGACTATTATTCACACAAGTATCTGATGCAGAGCATGGATAAGATACTGGCCATGGGCGGCAACTATCTTCTGAATGTCGGGCCGAAACCTGACGGTACCATAGCAGAAGAGAATGTCGAGGCATTGAACAGGATCGGTAAATGGTATTCTAGTGTGAAGGAAGCTTTCATAGGAACCGACCCTGCTTCAGATATGGTGGAAAAGGACGAATTTGTAATGTCGGAGGCAGGAAAACTCGAAAGGGATGAGGTCCTTGTGACCAAAAAGGGCAATACACTGTACATCCATCTCTTCAAAGATCTGCAGAGTACAGCTGTTATACTTAAACCTCTCGATACAATGCCGAAGAGGGTAACACTATTAAATGACGGCAGAGAACTCGAGGCGCGTGTGGATGTTACCCCTTGGCACTGGAAGGAAAAACCTCTTCTTAGGATAAGGAACATTCCTGTCAATGAAATGAGCGGTACCGTGATGATTCTGAAGCTGGAGTTCGATCAGTCAATCAGCGAGTAGGTGGATGGATAGACTCATTTACCCAACCTTTGAATTGTTGAATATTAAATCTGGAATCCGGATTACCGGTTACGTATGGTAAAATATTCTTGACACTATATATTGTATGTGGTATGCTATAACCAACTAAATATTGAGATTTACAACTTGCATTGCTACACTATATTTTGTCTGGTAAAGGGGCTGCAGCATCCATGATCACAAAAATCAGGAAAAGAGATGGAAGAGAAGTACCGTTCAATATCGAGAAGATTGCAAATGCAATATTTAAGGCTGCAAGTGTAACAGGTGGTAAGAACTATGACAATTCTCTGAAGCTGGCTGAGAAGGTAGAAGAGTACATTGAAAAGGAATTGGACAGACAAATACCCTCAGTTGAAGAAATCCAGGATGTTGTGGAAAAGGTCCTTATTGAATCGGGATATGCACGAACTGCAAAGGAATATATTCTGTACAGGGCGGAAAGAACACGCATAAGAGAGATGAATACCCGTCTGATGAAAGTATATGAAGATTTGACTTTCAAAGACGCGAAGGACAACGATATTAAAAGGGAGAATGCCAATATTGACGGAGATACCGCAATGGGCACCATGCTCAAGTATGGATCGGAAGGCGCAAAGCAGTTTTATGAGATGTACATATTGAACCCTTCACATTCCAGGGCTCACAAGGAAGGGGACATACATATTCATGACATGGACTTTCTTACACTTACAACCACATGCTGCCAGATTGACATATCAAGCCTGTTCAAAAACGGCTTCAGTACCGGACACGGTTTCTTAAGGGAACCAAATGATATCCACAGCTATTCGGCACTGGCATGTATAGCCATTCAATCAAATCAGAACGACCAGCACGGTGGACAGAGCATACCCAATTTCGACTATGGTATGGCAGGCGGAGTTGCAAAAACCTATGTAAGATTGTACAGGACTAATCTGATAAAGGCTTTGGAACTCCTTACAGAACGGGAAAATGCCGAGGAAATCGTAAATGAAGTATTTGCAAAGATTAAGGATGAACATGATATTTTGCCGTCTTTGAGCTTGTGTGGCGAATACATGAAAATTGAAGCCCAATACCTGTTACAATATATAAATGAGGCCGAAACGATTGAGAAGGCTCAGAAATTTGCTCAGACCAAGGCAGCTGCAGAAACCGACAGAAGCACCTACCAGGCTATGGAGGCCTTTGTACACAATCTTAATACCATGCACAGCAGGGCGGGTGCCCAGATACCTTTCAGCTCGGTGAATTACGGTATGGATACATCTCCTGAAGGCAGGATGGTCGTCAGGAATATCCTGCTTGCCACCGAGAAGGGCCTGGGTAATGGAGAAACTCCGATATTCCCGATTCAAATATTCAAAGTCAAGGAAGGAATAAATTATAATCCCTGTCTCTTATACACATCTGACGC
>CALMWN010000224.1 GCA_937873555.1 uncultured Clostridia bacterium | reverse complement strand
TTTCAATATATTAATAAGTTGATTTGATAAAGTGTTGGATAAATCAAGAATTCAACCCCTTGATATGATAATATTATATATAATTATGGCAGATAATGTATTGAATATCATGCTTAATTGGTGCAATATCTTGCTTATATAATAGATATGTATTATTTGGAAATAAAATGCAATAGCAAAAAAAAGAACCAACACAGCAAGATATTCTATTCACAATCAGTACCTTGTGAAATAGTATTATTATAGAAAATAGATTAGGCTAAGAATTGGACGTGTTCGCAAAATATGTTTATTTTGCTATAAAGTACCATAATTAATCTTTAGTTAGCAGAGTACATATTCTACAATCTAGTGTAAAAGATAGTATTTTAAAAATTTATAAGCTTATTTTTTAAATTAAAATTATTCTAATAATTAAAGGGAGGATTGCTAAATGGCAAATAACGCACCCCTAAATCAACAGCTGCATGTCAAAACAGCCACTTCAAAAAAGCATACTCTAATAAAAGATGTTCGCCGAGATATTTACCTATATATTATGGTTATTCCAACTGTAATATGGTTTATTATCTTTAAGTATATACCCATGGGAGGAATTGCAATAGCTTTTCAGAAATATCGCCTCAGTATGGGGATGTTTGGAGCTGGACAGTGGATAGGATTGGAAAACTTTAAAACTCTTTTTGCAGATTCGTATTTTTGGAGATCTTTCTGGAATACCTTGATCATAAGTTTCTATCGAATAATAGTTTGTTTACCTGGTGCGATTATGCTTGCTATAATGCTAAATGAAGTCAAAACCAAGAAATTCAAGACCGTTGTGCAGACAATAGTTTATATTCCCAGATTCCTTTCATGGGTTATTGTCGCCACATTCGCTATTACACTACTAAATCCTGAAGAGGGTATTAACTATCTATTCGCTCAATTGGGTTTACCGCATCTATCCCTTGTTGACCCAGGTCAGTTTAGAGGTATTGTAGTATTCACGGACTTGTGGAAAGATGTAGGGTTTAACTCTGTAATATTTATAGCAGCAATTATAGGTATAAGTCCATCGTTGTATGAATCGGCTGATCTTGATGGTGCAACCCGTATTCAGAAAATTATATATATTACATTACCGTCCATAAGAAATACAATACTGGTTGTGCTAATACTTTGGATAGGTAATATTGTAAGTATTGGTTTTGACCAGGTTTTCAATATGTATAACCCTATTGTATATGAGACAGGTGATATTATTGATACATATATATACCGTATAGCTTTCACAGGAGGGAGTAACAATTTCGCCGTGGCTGCTGCTGCTGGTTTCTTTAAGAGCATCATTTCAGTAATACTTCTTCTGTCAGCTGAGCTGTTTGCCAAGAGTATAGGAGAAAGCACCATATTTTAGAGGTATTGATATTCGAGAGGAGAGGGTTTTTAGTGAGAACAAGAAGAAAGCCTAAGTTTGACGCACTAGATGTAATTAATTATACTATACTATCTATATCTGGTTTATTGGCAATCTTTCCTGTTTGGTACATTTTTGTAATATCCGTCAGCACTGGTCAGTCCTATATCAGTGACAAGCTTCATTTTTGGCCGAAAGCATTTTCTCTGGCAGAATACTCAAGGGCTATATTAGCGGGTGGAATTACGCATTCACTTGGAATTAGTGCCATAGTTACTGTAGCGGGTACAATATTTTCTCTCTTACTTTCGATACCTTGCGCTTATGCACTTTCCAAGAAGCGTTTAAGGGGCAGAAATATTTTTTTGACGCTTATAATATTTACAATGTTTTTTAATGGTGGACTCATACCGAACTATTTGTTAGTCGTGAAGTTAGGACTTAAAAATAATTTGCTTTCACTTGTTTTACCGCTGGCAGTAAGTACATATTATCTTTTAATAATAAAGACTTTTATGACCACAATTCCGCCTAGCCTTGAAGAGTCAGCCAAAATTGATGGATACAATGATTTTGGCATTCTGATAAAAATAGTATTCCCGGTTTCAATGCCAATGATAGCCGCAATAAGCCTTTTTTATGGCGTACAGTACTATAATGATTATTTTAATGCTTTATTATATATTTCGAGCAGAAAACTATATCCTTTGCAGGTTTTACTTCGTGAAATGGTTATTAATAATATTGCTAATGACTCCAGCGTTGGCGGAGATTCCACGCTGACAGGTGAAATATTCAAGATGGCATGTGTAATTCTCGGTATCATTCCTATACTTGTAGTTTACCCATTTCTGCAGAAATACTTTGTTACAGGGATAATGCTTGGTTCTGTGAAAGAATAATTATTTGGTGCAAGCTAGGCTTATAAATATAAATACGGAAGGTATCAAAAAATGAATTTTGGTGATAAGTTTTACCATTTGTCTTTCTCCTTTAAGTTTGGGAATATTGGATTCTAAAATCATACTTTACAATAATTAGGGGAAAAAGGCAATTAGTATAACAACTTAAAATGCAGTAATTTCTATGGTTACAGCATTTTAAAAACAACTAATTAGTCTATTTTGAAAGGAGTCAAAATGTATGAGAAAAGACTTTTGGAAATCGTTTGCTGCCACTTCGACGGCAGTAGCCCTTGTTTTTACATTAGCTGCATGCAGCAACAATGCTGCAACTAATAATAGCAACACTAGTAGTGGAACAAAAAATGCAGAAGCCACTAAAAATGCGGCGGATGCAAAGCCCACCAAGATTAAATTTTTCCGTGTAGCTGTGGAACAGGATCCAAAGAAAGATAGGACGCTCCTTGAACTGCAAAAGAGGACCAATACAGACCTTGAGTTTATCACAGCACCATGGGACCAGGTAAGCACTAAGGTAATGACTATGTTGTCCTCCGGTGAAGAATGTGATATCATGTCTATTGATCCAAACGGTGTTAATTACCTACAGCTTGCCCAGGACAAATTAGTTCTCCAACTTGACGATTTGCTTAAGACTGATAAATATCCAGTAGAAAAGAAATTAGCTTATGCAGAATCTTACTTTAAGAAATTAAATATAGACGGTAAGGTATATGGTATTCCCATGCCTATCCAGCCCGGAGACTGGAATCATATAATCCGTATTGACTGGTTGAAGAATGTAGGCCTGGAAATGCCTAAGACACCAGAAGACATGTATGAAGTACTGAAACGCTTCAAGAATAATGACCCTGATAAAAACGGTAAAGATGATACTATTGGTATTTATGTCGCACAGCCCAACAACCAGCTGCAGTCTCTGTTAAATATGTTCATGTTTTACTCAGGAGTCAATTTTGACCTGGTTGATGGGGATATAGTATATAATTTTGCAAGTTCTAAGTACAAAAAGGGACTTAAGTTTATTCAAAAAGCATACCAAGAAAATCTTATAAACAAAGATTTTATTACAATTAAGGATAAGAATTTTGTATTAAACCAGTTCTCTGCAGGAAAATCCGGCATAGCAAATTCACCTATGATTGTTAACACTTTTAATGCGCTGAAAAAGAATGTTCCAGATGCTCAAATTGAACTGCTGAGCCCACTCCCCCATGACAATGGGACAAATGGAGCTAATGCAATGGATTCCAAATGGAACTGGATGGTAAATGTTTTACCTAAGGCTAATAAGAATCCTCAAAAATCCCTGGAGTTCCTTGAGTACCTTAATAGCGAAGAAGGACGCAAGCTTGTGTGTGTAGGAATAGAGGGCATACACTATAAGTCGTATAAAGACGGAGTATTCTACGGGCGCAGCCAGGCAGAACAAGATAAGGACTGGGATCCTGCAAAGGCTGAAGGACCCACCGGTTCACCAATGTGGTGGGGTATGACATCCACAATCAATGGAATAATACCATTTGACAAATATCCGAAAGTAGAGGATGCCTTGAAAAATGTTACAACTTTCGTAACAGAAGAAGATTTGAAAACAAACCCATATTATGATATGAGGAAAAAAGGTTCACTCCTTACTTACCATGATCCGGTTCCGGCTATTATTACTGAGTATGATGAGATTAAAGGAAATATGACTTCTATCAAAATGGAATATGAAGCAAAAATGATCACCGCATCGGATGCTGATTTTGAAAAGCTTTGGAACGAGTACCTTAAGAAGTTAGAAGCTGCAGGCTTGCCTAAAGCTGTAGATGCAGCCAAAAAGTGGTATAATAAAAATAAATAATCAAGCTGTTATTTGTATGCCCGGACTAATTAGGCCCGGGCATACAATATCTACAAAATGCTATTATCAATTGGAACCAAACTATTTGACTCTAACTGCTTTCTATAATTCGTAGGTGATATACCGACAATCTTTTTAAAAATATTACTAAAATAATGGACATCATCATAGCCGATCTGACTTGCTATTTCACCCACTGAAAGAGAAAAATCCATAAGGAGGGTTTTAGCTTTTTCTATCCTTAGTTTAATGATAGAGTTCATTGGTGAGTCCCCCATTGCTTCCTTGAATACATGGGAACTATAGTAAATACTCCTATAGGTATGGTTTGCAATATCGGTAAGGGAAATGCTCTTATGGAAGTTATCCTGTATATATCTTACCATATCTTTTACAAATTGATCTTTTATATCAGGCCTAATTTTTGGCATTTTAATAACAATATGATAAATTTCCCTCAGTAAAAAAGTTATTATTTCAAGCAGCAGAGATTTGATCTTTAAATATGAACCAAATGAATTTTCAGAAATTTCACTTAAAAGCTTATCAAAAGTTTGCTCAAAATCCTGCTCCTTTTCCTTAAGTTCGACTTTTTGTATGGAATGCCCAGCAACCTTTATAGAATTAAACTCTCCATCAAGGAACAAATTATCTATGACTATGACCTTAAAATACAGTGGGTTGTCAACTGAAGAATGCTCAAAGTGGACTACTCCACGATTGTAAACAAATAAATCTCCTGGGGTTGCATCGTACTCGTCTTGCCCAATATATACTTTTCCGCTGCCGCCTTTTATATAAACAATTTCACAATATTCATGAGTATGGGGCTTCATCTTCCAGTCTGGAGTTGTCTCAATATTACCAATAAAAGCTACTTCTGCTTGAAGAATGTCTTTAAGTTTATTATTGTAAGTTCTAGTAATTTGGGAACTGCTTATTGACATAGATTGATACTCGTTTTCCATAGCTTTTCCACCTTTCTCCTGTTTTTGTAGATTTAGGTTGAAGAGTTACATAATATTATGATACACACGATTTCAAAGAAAGGCAATATGTATATATTATTTCAATAAAATCAAATAACAAGATAACATAAATTTAAAGCAATAAACTCTATTAGCATTAATTTTCCTTAATGATAGAATATTTTTGTCTTAATATGTGTAATCAAACCTCACTAACTTGCACTGGAGCTTTCTCAATAGAGGGTAATATGTTTACATAATTCAAATACTCTGGAGGTGCGAAATGGGAACTATTAGTTTTAACACTATAAAAGAGGCATTATTTCAGGAGACAAGCTTAAATTTCTGGGTTGAGTGCTTTGATGGTTCTGTTGAAACCGGAGATCCTGCAAGTTTTTTCAATAAAAATGTATTTGATGAAAACTTGACTTTTGATATTGCAAATAACAAGGTGTTAGCTAATATCAGCCTGAATGGGGCTATAAAACACCTTACTGTATATAGAAGCGGCTACAGGGTGGACTGCATACCAGGTGTTTGGATGCAAAAGGACTTTTCAAATACTGGTCCTTATTCATATTCAGTTAGAATTGGTAAAACAGTGTATGATCTTTCAATGGTTGATTGGTCTTTAAAAACAACCCTGCTGGATAACATATTTCCATTAACCCGAATGACAGACGGTGAAAAAGTAAATATAAGCCTGTTAACTTATGCACCGATTTCCACTGATGGAAAGCTTAGACTGAGGGGGATAATATATGGATTATATCTTGAGAATATTACCAACTCTGATTTAGACGGAAGTGTTATCCTACCTGCGGTAAATGGTTCTAGAGAAGAGCGGCGTACTAATCGGGACATTTTTATATGTGCTGCTGATTATGCGGAAAAGAGCCTGGAAATACCTTTTACCCTTGCGCCCGGTCAGTATATTTGGGTTCCTGCTGTATTATCAGCGCCTGGAGAAACTGTTGTAGAACAAATTGATGAGAAAGGATCTCTTTACTGGTTAAATTCTACATGGTCATATTTTAAGAGCATGACAGGCAGGCTCTCAATGCCTAAGGATAGATTTACGGAGGAGTTTTTCCAAAGGGCAGTACATCAGTGTATAGAAAGTATAGGGATGGATGGGAACGGGAAAATCGCAGGATCAAACTGGGGTACCTTTCCAGCTACTGTGGAGATTTGGATGAAAGATATGTATTATTCTTTCCTCCCGCTGTTTTTACTGGAGCCTGAGTTTTTTAAAGAGGGAATAATGTGGTTCCTTGATTATAGCATTCGTCCCAGAGGAAACAAGTTTAAGGGAGGAATTGAACACTCTTTGAGCAATGCTCTTTCTCCTGTCATAATGGCAGGACTGTATTATTCAAGTACTGGAGACAAGGAGTTTTTCATAAACAATCCACAAATCAAGGAGAAAATGCAAGCAATACTTAAGCAAGTAATAATGTCAAGAAAAAGGGCAGATGTTTGGCTTTTACC
>CALMWN010000223.1 GCA_937873555.1 uncultured Clostridia bacterium | reverse complement strand
ATATCAAAGCTACCTTTGAAAAATATCCCGAACTCAGAAAACAGGTTTCACTGGATGACGGAACCATTTATATGATACCCGAGGCAAGACTTGACAAGACCTTCAGGATCAGCAGCGGCTTCCAGTTCCGCAAAGACTGGCTTGACAAACTAGGACTTAAAGCTCCGGAGACAATCGACGAATGGTACACCGTCCTTAAGGCATTTAAGGAAAAAGACCCCAACGGAAACGGTAAGGCAGATGAAATACCTTTCCTGGCTACAAAGAAGCTTGAATTTACAGACCTTGCAGTTGCATGGGGTATACAGCCCGGCTACTATGTGGACAACGGAAAGATCAAATACGGACCTGCCGACCCTAGTTACAAGGACTTTATATCTACTATGCGCAAATGGTATTCCGAAGGTCTTATAGATCCCGAATATCTCATGGTGGACAATAAGAATTTTGATGCCAAGATTACAGGCAACATTGCCGGATCATATCAAGGAGCTCTTTCGGGTACTATGGGCAGGTATTTGGGTATGATGGCAAGCAAGGACCCAAAATTCAGCCTCGTAGGCGTGCCTAACCCCAAAGCCCCGGACGGAAAGGCATATGCCACAAACACCATGCTTATAAGGTGGTCCGCTCATGGAGCATCCATAGGCAAAAACGACAAAAACCTGAAGGAAACAATGAAATGGCTGGATTACAAATTCTCTGACGAAGGACGCACTCTTCTCAACTGGGGACTTGAAGGCCAGAGCTATACAACAAAGGATGGAAAACGTCAATATACAGACCTGGTTCTGAAAAACCCTGACAAACTCACAATCGAACAGGCTGCAGCCAAGTATGCAGGCGGTACCATCTGTCAGATGCCCAGTGTCAATGATCTTGATGTATTCAAAGTCCTTAAGCTGGGATTCCCGCAGCAGCAACAAGCCTCATCTACATGGCTTAATGGTGTTGATACACGGCTTCTTCCTCCGATTACACTAACTACCAAGGAAACCAGCGCATATTCGGCACTCATGAATGAAATCAACACCTATCAGAATGAAATGTTAAACAAGTTCATAATGGGCAAGGAGCCTTTGACCAACCTGGATAAGTTTACTGAAACCATCAAGAATATGAAGATAGATGAAGCAATAAAATATCAGCAGGCCGCTTATGACAGGTATATGGCAAGAAAGTAGGAAATGTAATATTAAAATAAAGGCATTGTACATGCAGCTGGATGTACAATGCCTTTTCTCTATTCAGACAGCTTCGCTTTGTTTTGCGTGATTTTCCCTGTATTTTCCCGGTGTTATCCCCTCAAACTTTTTAAATATGCGGATGAGCACACGGCTGTTGGCATATCCTACCTTTAATGAAATATTATCCAGGGAAAGCTCGCTCTCCCTTAAAAGCTCCTTGGCTTTTTCGATCCTCATCTTATTCAGATAACTCACAAAATTTTCTCCCACCTGTTCCTTGAAAAAGTACGAAAGATAGGTGTTATTGAGATTAAATGTGTTCGCTATGGCACTTAAGCTGAAATTATAATCCCCGTAGTTTTTCTCTATAAAGTCCAGTATCTGATCCCTCAGCTCCACATTATGGCTTTTCTTGTTCTTGTTGATATGTGAGCACAGGGTTCTGTATACTTCCTTCAGTACTGTATACATTTCAGCTACCGTTTTGCACGCAGTCAGCTTTTCAAATGGAACAAACTCACCTTCATAGGCCTTGTTCATGTCAATGCTAAGGTCATTGACCACCTTCACCGTAGTACTGATCATGTCGAACACCAGGCACCTGGCTGCCTCAAGCGATTGTCTGGCCCCCATGAAATTTTTATCATATACCTCATCCAGCAGCCTGCAAACACTTTCAAAATCCCCCGACTTAACGCTGTTGGCAAGTTTCAGCTCTGTTTCAAAAGGATAGGTGTATTTCTGCTGGACATTATGGATATCCTCAAAGGTTATGATGCTTCCGGTACCCTTTATCAGCTTATATTCCAGAGCTTTCGAAGCTTCCTGATATGAATGGTTTATGCCCTCAAACCCCTCATAAATATTTCCTATTCCGATGCTTATCAATATGGAAAAATGCCTGGCTACAGCCTCCTGTCCCACGTGGGCAAGAGAAATAAAGTTTTCCCCGCCATCCCCGGATACATCCCCTGTATTTACAATCAAGGCCAGCATATTCCATTCTATGTCTATGGCATAAACGGTATTCTGCTGTCCGAAAAGCTCGCTGAATATATTGTTTATCACAAGCTTCACCAATCCGTATTCCTTTATTGAGTCATCCTTGATAAAAGCAATACAGTCATCGATATTAATCAGTATAATGTAAAAGTATTTAAAATTAAAATATACTCCTACCGAAGCCAGAAGGCTTTCTGTGTTGGAATTCCCCTTGAGGAACCCCTTTATGAGCTGGACCAGGAGATTGGTATAATACACAGGCTGCATCTGGTTTACAGTTTCTTTGATTTTTTGGTTCTCCCTTATGGTAATGGAGGTCACTTCTTCTATGAAATCAATCTGATTGGTAACGTTCCCCACGGTCTCAAGGCCTTTTGCCTTTTCCTTAAGCCTCTCAATACTTCTCTTGATGGGAAGATAGTTTTTCCTTGCAAGCAAAAGTGCCAGTATGGTGCCTGTAAGCAGTTCGAGTATGATTATGATAATGGTCAGTAGCTTTACAAAATTCATGCTGCCGGAAAACGCGGAAGTCGGTATGACCGATATATATTTCCAGTCCGAATTCTTTGATCCGACATAGGAAACCATCACTTCATTCCTGTTGATTTTATCATAGAAAAAGCTGTTATCATTCAGGCTGTTGAAGGAAAAATGCTTCACCAGCTTTTTATCGCCTATACTGGTTATGATCTGGTCCTTGCTGTCCAGTATATAAACAGTCCCTTTGTCCAGTATATTTATCCCCTTCAACAGGTTTTCTATCTGGTCCTCCTTCAACAATATTGACAGTGCTCCCAGAGGCTGTACCCTGGTACCGTACGGCAGAGAATTGATAAAGGTTATGACATTTTTCTTTTCCGAATTAAGCGCAATACTCTGATTTTGCATATATTCCTTGAAGGAATTGCTGTTTAGGATCTCCAGCCACTGCTCGTATTTCCATCCACTGTATGGTACGACCTTTTCATAGAAAAGTTCGGGCTTGTACTTTGCACTGTCGGATATGACTGTGTCCAATCCGTTGAAATATACAAACATCGTATCAACAAGGTTATTTACTTTACTGTAATTGGAAATATCCTCCTGCACTTTTGACAATTCATAAAGGTCCATATCATCGGAGTCGGAGTTTTTATACAGGAACTTCTGTATCCTTGGATTGATCGACACTTCCAGAGCAAGCTGTTCAATGCTTCTGAGCCTTTCATCAAGAACCTGCTGGGCCTGCTGCAGCATTGCCATATTATAGCTTTCCATCTCTTCACTTATAACCTTCGCCGAGCTCCAATAACTTATACTGCCCAGGGCAATGGTTATAACCAGAATGGCAAGGTAAGATATGAAAAAAGTTAAAAATAAGCTCCTTTTACGGAATAGAGGTTTTAATGACATATCATCATGTTCCCTTATATTTGTTTTATCACTCTGGAATATAGTGTTTATGTGTAATAGATGGCAAAACACCATCGGACAGAACCATTATACCATAGAAGGCAATAAAAAGGCAGATAAACTTATTTGTCTATCTGCCTTATAATCCCCCGGTATAAACCCGGGCTCAGATCAATATCATTAAAACTATTTATTAACTACATTTTCAGGTTTTCCTGCAAGGAATGCCTTCAGGTTGTCTACGGCAATATCCATGAGCCTTGCTCTTGCTTCCTTGGTAGCCCACGAAATATGAGGAGTAATCAGGCAGTTCTTCGCAGAGAATAGAGGATTGTCGGCTTTGGGAGGCTCAACAGACAGAACATCCAGGCCCGCCCCGGCAATCACCCCGTTGTTCAATGCAGCAGCCAGATCTTCGTCAACAATAAGCGGCCCCCTGGAAGTGTTGATAAGGAATGCAGATTTTTTCATTTTCTTCAAGCTGTCCTTGTTGATAATCCCCTTTGTTGAAGGGAACAGCGGACAGTGCAGGCTTACAAAATCAGATTCTGCCAGGAGCTCATCCAATTCCGCCCATTTGAAGTTCTTGCGGTTGGATTGGTCAGTTTTGAAGCTGTCGAAGCCTATGATGTTCATTCCGAATGCTGCAGCTATATCTGCGACCTGCTGTCCTATACGCCCAAACCCGATTATGCCCATGGTCTTTCCGGCAAGCTCTATCAGAGGATAATTCCAAAAACAAAAATCCTTGCAGTTTGTCCAATCTCCATTATGTACTGCATCGCTGTGCTCCTGGACATGCTGGGTCATTTCCAGCAGCAGCGCGAATGTCATTTGTGCCACCGAGTATGTTCCATAAGTCGGAATGTTGGAAACAATTATATTTCTCTTCTTGGCTGCTTCAGTGTCCACAATATTGTATCCTGTTGCAAGCACACCAATAAATTTCAAGTCGGGTAATTGAGCCAATACATCCTCACCCAGGGGTGTTTTGTTCGTGTAAATGATTTCTGCACCCTTCGAACGTTCAACAACAAGTTCCGCAGGGGTTCTGTCATATATGGCCGCATCACCAAGCTTCTTTAAACCATTCCAGTCCAGATCGCCGGGATTTAATGTGTAGCCATCAAGTACTACGATTTTCATGGTTGATCTTCCTCCTGTAAATAATTAAACTTATTTCGCCATTTATAATTAATAAATTATAATTTATAATGTCTATACTATCTACTGATTTCATATTTTAATTATTATATCATCTTTATCCGGCATAATAAAATCTTATAAGAGCTTAAAATTGTTTATTAGCATTATTTATAACCGTTTTGTGCCAGATTATAAACTGTTTGACAAAAATATAACAACAGGGATGGTGATTACGCTGAACACCGTGGAAATAAAAACTACCTGGGACGCATAGTCCGGTTCATTATCAAACTGTTTTGCAATAACGGCCGTGGAATTTATCCACGGCCTTTCAGACATTTTTCGGAATTTTTATTACAGTCCCCAACCCGGCAGGAATTCTTTCGTATTATAGAGCATTTCATCAAACAGCTTCTGTGCATCGTCTACATGAATATTGACGAGCGGATCATTGACAAACGCCTTGAATGCCAGCTTCTTGTCCTTGTTCAAAGCAGCCTTTAAAATTGTTTCCTGATTCAGCACATGCCTCATGACGAGGTTTTGTACATCATTGGGCATTTTACCCGCAAGTACGGGCTGAATTCCATTTCCTGAGAAAAGTGCATTTGTTTCTACAACGGCGCCTGTCGGGAAGCCTTCCAGCTGTCCCTTGTTCGGCAGATTGACATTGGTCACAAGGTCGCCCAGGCCAAGCAGCGCTTTTATCTGGTGAACCCCTTCCTCCCCAGTCTTGTTAAGCTCAACCTTTTCTTCACCGCTAACCAGCTTTCTGCTCTTATCCAACCTCTGCTCCAACTGCTTCAACCTGTATGTGACAGGTGTTAGCCCGAATTTCCATGACTTTACAGTCTCGGGATCCTTTAGATACCATGGAGGCATGAACTCGGCCAAGTGCCTGTCGCCTGCGGCAGCTATAAGGCCATACCTTCTGAACAGGTCGAATTTAACCCTGTTTGAGCAGCCGAAATATAAAGCGTGTTCAGGGTCTCTGATTTTTTGTCTTGAATCATAATACCCTTCTTCAAAATGTTTCTCTATAAATTCCCTGTACAGCGGGAAAAGGTCTGTTCCCCTGTAGGAAGCCCTGTCAAGCCATGTAAAATGGTTGATTCCCATTACATTGACCTTGATTTCCTCCCTTGGTACATCTTTTATACCTTTCAATTCGCTGAGTACATCGGACAGCAGCATCTGGGTCGAAAAGACCTCATGGCAGCAGCCGAAAGCCCTGATATCCGGGAACACCTCATAAAGAGTCCTTGTACAGAGGGTCATAGGATTTGTATAGTTGATTACCCATGCCTTGGGGCAGTATTTTTTAATGTTTTCTGCAATATCCACATATATCGGAATTGTTCTTAGCGCCCTCACAAGTCCGCCTGGCCCGACAGTATCACCAACAGCCTGATAGATTCCGTATTTTTCCGGGGTATGTACATCAGACTCCATAAGCTTGAATGAGCCCGGCAGAATTGAAACGACTACAAAGTCCGCACCCTCAAGAGCTTCCTGGATTGTTTTCACTGCCTTGTATTTCCATTTTCCCTTGACATCATCACGGTCAAGCAATGAATTGCCAATGACCTCATTGTTGTAAGCAGCTTCAAAGTTCAAGTCATAAAGCCTTACATTACCTGATAGATTTGCTTCATCCGCAAGATCACTCATAAGGCCCCATGCCCAGCCTCTTGAACCTCCGCCGATATAGGCTATGTTGATGTCCTGCGCCTTATCCCCAACATACTTCATTTCAACCACTCCTATCGTAATTATATAATTAAAATATCCCATGCTTTGCCACGGGGAATTTAATTCCAGAATCAATTCTTCTGTCTATTTGCCATAAAGTCCGATTATCTTAAGAATAACTTCTACAGCCTTGTCCATTGAATTTAAACGTCCTTTAGACAGATATTTTTAAGCTCTTCAACAAGATACATCCCAAAATTATACTGCTTCCGGGTGCTCGGACATGTATCGGAGCCTTCATCAGATGCCGTGTCAAACCTTACATATTTCAAGAATCTATCACA
The DNA here is from genome assembly GCA_937873555.1 of uncultured Clostridia bacterium. GTDB lineage: Bacteria > Bacillota > Clostridia > Acetivibrionales > CALMWN01 > CALMWN01. The sequence goes on along the minus strand of CALMWN010000223.1, from coordinate 1,940 downwards.
AGCCAGATTCATAATATTCTCCCTAAACACTTTTATATTAAGTTTATCTTAACAGTCCTGTTTTTTCAAGGAGTATATGAGCAGGAAATTTAACTCGTCTTTGCCCTGCGATAGAATCTGTTTCAGCAAGGAATGCAGTACTGTAAGGGGATTGCCTCCATCCGGCAGTGTCAGGTTATTCATGGGAATGATGAACATGGCTGTATAAATGGGTACTGCAATATCCGTAATCGGCTTTAGAATACAGGCATTTCGCTGCTTCTTTTCAAATATTATGATACCCTCCTGCTATTGCCCGGCATCATCAATTCTATAACCTTTTTCTTTTTACGGCATATAATACTAGCAGAGTAAAATATGTGAGGAGAGTTTATCTATGGCTACACAGCGGCTTCCCCCAGTTATACAGGCTGCAAAAGCACTGCTGTCAAGATTGAGTGAGTTAGCTTCACCTTATAAAGGAAAACCGCGTCATAAGCTGCGTTCTGTTAAAAAGCCCTTGAAAAGTAAGGCTCTTACCGTGCGAAATCCGTTCCATACTTTATTTAAGGGCTTGTCATCTACAGTAGCTCAAATAAATAAAAAAACAGTCAGAGAAAACTATCACGATGTGGTAAAAACCTTTATTCCCGCTGATGCAGAACTTTTGACACCCAAACGCCCGGCAAGTTCCACGGGCTTTCTACTTGCTGATATTGACGGTGACTCTCAAAATGAACTCATTGCGTCTTACAGACATACCAGCGGAATAAGGACTCTTATTCTGAAAAAGCAAAGCCAGCAATGGAGTAAAATTAATGAAATCGGCAGTTCCGGGTATGAAACATTAAGCTACAGGAGTGTTGCCGATATTACCGGAAAAGGCGGTAAACAGCTGTTGCTCGGTCTGGCATCAAAAGAAAACCCTCTTGCACTTTATGGGTATTCTCTTGAAAACAGTGGTACTAAAGAGTTGTTCAAGATAAGCTGTCACAGGTTTGAAATCCTCAAGCCCAAAGGAACAGTGAACAGAACTTCAAACACCCAAATTGCGATTTGGAACAGAAACAGCACCGCCGGATACGACATTGACCTGCAACATTGGAACGGTCTACATCTTGAGTCCACCGGAGATATCGCTTCCTATTATAAAAACTCAGTAGTCCCATACCATGCAACAAAAGTCAGGCAGTCACCCTACAGTCATGCCAGCTGGTATAATCTCGCTGAAGCATTGGCAAAAGCCGGTACACAAAAGGATGCGGCCATAGCCATTGCTGTGGGGATGGAAGTGGACAGAAAATCCGAGTTTAAGGAAAAGTTCTCAAGATTAAAAAGCCAATTGACCGAAAATTAATCAACGCAGTGACAAATGGAAATCCGTGAAGCACTATTTATTACCTTTAATCAAAAACAATGAAGCATGAAAAAAGTCAGGGCTACAAACTTGTACCCTGACTTTTCTACTATGTTCACAAATGGTAAATCCGTTCTTCCTGCCTGCCTAATCCCGTGTAGTGATAACCTTAGCAAAATCCACCAAAGACTCCCGGGCAGAACAGAAGTATGATTATAAGTATAATTATAATCCACCAAATCCATTCGTTACCACAACCAAATCCTATCGATCTTTCTTCTGCCATGTTGAAACCCTCCTTTACATTACTGAATCATTATCATAATATTCTCAGGAGGTACTCTTTGTTACTTATATTTAAACCATAAACAAACATTACAAGCTCTGATATTTTATTCCCAAACAGCACCCTTTTCAACCTTTGGAGCTCCTTTGGCATACAGCTTGTGTATACCTTTGATATCTCTTGCAGGCATTTTCCATTCCTTCAGGCGTTTCTGGATTTCGTCCTCACCAAGCTTAAGTTCAAGCGTCCCATTTATTAAATCCATGGCTATGACATCCCCATCCCTTACAATGGCAATAGGCCCTCCTAAAGCTGCTT
>CALMWN010000222.1 GCA_937873555.1 uncultured Clostridia bacterium | reverse complement strand
GATATATAATGTCATCGTGATTTTTGATGCGGTAGGCCTGGGTGTTTTTACCGTTATAGCAACTTACAAGTGCATATTGTACGATGTGCCCTTTATCGGCATATTGTTCATTTCTGTCCTGACAGGAGTTGGAGGCGGTATAATAAGGGATATGATGGTCAATGAAGTACCGCTTGTTTTCAGGAGCGAGATATATGCACTGGCTTCACTGCTGGGGACGATATGCTTCTATGCAATATATGGATTATTAGATACAAACCTTAATATTTATCTTAATATTTTGATTATTTTCGCTATAAGGATGATATCGGTTTATTTAAAACTGAATGTCCCTGCGATAAAGATAAAGGATGTATAACTTGCTAATAACCGGATAGTTAAAGGAGAGGTTTTAATGGAAATCAAGATAATGAAAAATATACTGGATGCCAATGACAAGCTTGCAGCAGAAAACAGGGAATTTTTTTCAAAAAAGAAAATTATGGCCGTAAATATTATGGCTTCACCAGGCTCCGGTAAGACGAGTGTCATATTGAAGGTTATTGAGAATATCGGAAAAGAAACCGGAATCAGCGTGATTGAGGGGGACATAGCATCCAGCATAGATGCGGATAAAATTGATACGCTTGGAATACCTGTGGTTCAGATCAATACAGGTGGAGGCTGTCACCTTGACGCCAACATGATTAAAGCAGCTGTTGAGGACATGCCTGTGAGAGAAAGTTCAATCCTTTTCATAGAAAATGTAGGGAATCTGGTGTGCCCGTCCTCATTTGACCTTGGCGAAAGTTTGAAACTGGTCATAGCAAGTGTCCCGGAGGGTCATGACAAGCCCTACAAGTATACTTCGATGTTTGAAGGTGCGGACGTGATCATTCTGAATAAGGTTGACCTGATGCCTTACATAGACTTTGACAGGGACAGCTTCTACAAGGGTATACGGGCTCTTAATGAAAAGGCGCCTGTGTTTGAAATATCCTGCAGGACAGGAGACGGTGTGAAGGAATTCACGGATTGGCTCAGGAGCAAGGCGGAAAAATCCTGATAAAGGCACCGGCAGGCAGAAGGATATTGCCTGCCGGAAATGTTTCAAGATTCATTTTATTTCAATAAGTGCAATTGTTATATCATCAGGTATCCCTTCGTATGCAGGGCCTTGTGCAAAACCAACAGCCCTGTCTATTATTGTGTTCAAGATGACAGCAGGTTCCGATGTATTGTCTAGAAGAATATCCAGAAGCCTTTCTTCACCGAACTGTTCCTTTTTTTCATTCTTTAATTCAATTATTCCGTCAGTGTAAAAGAACAATCTGTCCCCATGCAGAAGCTGCAGCTTTCCCTCAGTATATTCAGGGGCGTCAATCCAGTTGCTTATGGGTGTTCCCGGGGTTCTCAGGATTTCAAACCTGTTTTTGTTGAATACAAAAGGACAAACGCTGTGACCTGCATTCGTATATGTCAAAGTATAGTCTTTAAGGTTTATTATTGCATAAAATAACGTTATGTATAAATCCTGATCAAAATTATTTTTATTGAATTCCTCATAAAGCTTATTAAGGGCCAGGGAAGGTGAAAGTGTTTTTTTATCTATGGATGAGCGTAGAAAAACCGTAAGCATGGAAGCAGATACGCCATGACCTGAAACATCCGCTATATAAATGCCTATGTGGTCACCATCTATGTTGAATATATCCAGAAAGTCTCCGCCAAGTGCTTCACAAGGCTTATAGACAAAAGAGAAATTTATCTTATCTTCCGGAAGATGTTTTGGAAGAAGACTACACTGAAGTTTTTTTGCCAGGTTTAAGTCATCCTGCAGTTTTTTATTCTGCAGGACCAGACTGTGCTGCAATTGCTTCATGCTGGTGACATCTCTTAAAACTTCCACTACTGCTATGATTTCACCATTCTCTTTAATCGGTGAACTCATAACCGAGAATATCCTGTCTCCGATAATCTCTTCTTTCACATGTGGCACACCATCGAAAACTGCCTTCCGTAACACACAATTCGGACAGGGACTATCCTTTCCGATAGCTTCAAAGCATCTCATACCTACGGGGTTGTTTTTCAAACCATCTGCCATTGCCTTGTTTGTATAGATGATCCTATCATTCCTATCAATTACTCTTACCCAGTCATACATGCCATTGATAATACCTTCGATTATCTCATGGTTAACACTTTTTTCATTTATTTTTTCCAAATCAAAAGCGCCCATATACCTTAAATACCTTTCCCATGTTACTGATGCTTTCCATAATAATAATAGCAAAACGGATATGGTATGGCAACATTAATAGAACCATTTGTCTTACAAAGAAATTAAACCTGGGCAATATTTAAAACTCAGTAATAAAAATACATGCTGCGGCAATAATAATTATACAGGAGTGATAAGTCCATATTGATTAATCATAAATCATATAGGAGATAACCTATGTTTCTGAAGCCGGCTATAAAACAGCAGTATGTGAATGTTAACAGTGCTCTTGCCTTCAAGAACTTTTCCGATTCCTTTTACTCCTGTCTTCATCAGGGTATTGTAAATGGTTGTAAATCAATAGTATTTGTCTGTATAGGAACAGACCGCTCGACAGGCGACAGTCTGGGACCGCTCATAGGGTACAAGATCAGCAACCTTCGCTACAGAAATGTTCACATTCATGGCAACCTTGAAAATCCGGTACACGCAAAAAACCTGGATGAGGTTATGGCATACATCAAGACAGCATATGAAAAGCCTTTTATCATTGCTATAGACGCCTGCCTAGGAAGGGTGGAGCATGTTGGGTATTTGACGGTGGGAGAGGGCTCAATAAAACCGGGCTCCGGTGTAAACAAGAATCTGGCTCCTGTAGGCGATATGTTTGTAACGGGTATAGTTAACTTCGGCGGTTTTATGGACTTTCTGATCCTTCAGAACACAAGGCTCAGTGTGGTAATGAAAATGGCGGATATTGTGGCTATGGGTATAAGATATGTACTATGGAAAATAGACAATGATCCTGCCATGCCGGGCATGCTTTGCAGTCTAAATACCGAAGAGGTGTGAGCAGGATGCCTTACGGAGAGCAGTTAAAATACTTCAAGGGACTGAAAGAATTGCAGGTTTGATTCCTGCAATTCTTTATTATGAACGTCAAATTTAATTACCCAAATAATAACAATTGATATATAATCAGAGCAGCTCCCTTTCTATCTTCCCCTCACTTCAAGGGGAAGGAAAGGCAGGACTCTGTAA
>CALMWN010000221.1 GCA_937873555.1 uncultured Clostridia bacterium | reverse complement strand
ACTGAATACCGGACCGTCAATACAGACATACTGATGCCCTATGTTGCATTTACCGCATTTACCAACACCACAGGTCATTCTCATTTCAAGCGTGGTTAATATCTTAAATTTAGGTATACCCATCTCTAAAAGCCTGGAGGAAACAGATTTTATCATTATTGGAGGACCGCACAAAACAGCATAGGTATTGGGTATATCAATTTCTATTTCTCCGACCAGTATGTGCGGAAAACCTACCTTTCCGTTCCATCCTTCCTCAGGTCTGTCGATGGTCTTTATGATATTCGTGTCCATGATTCTTTCCCATGCTTCAAATTCCCGCCTGTAAATGAAGTCACCCGTGCTTCTTGCTGCCAGCAGCATCTGCACATCCCCGTACTTGCAGCGGTTTCGCTCATCGAACATATACAGTATAAGGGGTCGGAGCGGTGCAAGACCGAGGCCCCCTGCAATTATCAGGATATTGCTGCCTTCCATTTCCTTTACGGGGAAGGTGTTTCCAAAGGGCCCTCGCAACCAGATTTTCGAGCCCGCCTTCAAGCTGTGCAAAGCCTCGGTTACCAGCCCTACCCTTTTAATGCTCAGTTCTATGTATCCGGTGTCAAGCGGCGATGAAGCGAATCCGAAGGGAGCCTCACCAACACCGGGAATGGAGAGCTCAATGAACTGGCCTGGCATGAAGCTTATAGTTCCGCCATCAAGTAATTTTACCCTGTAAGTCTTAATGTCCAGGTCAGAGGTTGTTTCCTGGATAACTTCCATAATTTCTGCCTTCTGCGGCAAATAAGGGTTGTTCAAGCTGCTTCCCTCCAATATAAAATTTGCTCGGCATCTAGATGATTTATGAGTTCTTAAGGTTTTCCATAATTTCCGTCACAACCGATTTGATGTTCATTCCGGCAGGACAGCTCCTGATACAGCGGCCACACCCCGTACATGCGGTATATCCGAAATTCTGTTTGACGTAAAGATACTTATGCATGATCCTCTGGCGGTACCTTTCCTTCTTTGAAGCCCTGGGGTTGTGACCCGATGCATGAATTGTAAATTTGGGGTACATGCAACTGTCCCAGCATCTGTACCTGACCGGTACTCCTTCAAGAACTGTATCCTTGAATTCAAAGCAGTGGCAGGTAGGGCATATGAAGGTGCAGGTGCCGCATCCGAGGCATTTCTCGGATATCGAAGCCCAATCTGTTTTATTGAAAATTACATTTTCTTCTCCATCTATTTCGAGAACACCGGCTTGATTGTCATCTTGCGGTATTGCAGCCGGTGATGGCGCTTCCTCCAGCTGCAAACCTTCAAGCAGTTCCTCTCCTTTACAGGTAAGAATTTCAGCCATGTATTCGTCTCCGCTATCCGTAAGGAACATGTCACACGCCTGTGAATGAGCCTTGTTCAAGCCTCTGGCATTACAGAAGCAGCCTGGTTTTTCAGCCCGGCAGCCTAATCCGATCAGTACCGTGTTATTAAGGTTCTTTTCAAAATATGTGTCCGTATATTTCCCTTTTGTGAATACCGCCGTCATCACTTTAAGAGCTTCTAGGTCGCAGGTCTTCACTCCCAGAACAATAGTCTTCCTGACTTCAGTGCTTTCCGGCTCTACACCATCTCCAAAGGTCATTATTTTTTCAACCTGTGGAAATAAGTACTCTTTAGGCGATTTATAAGTGATTTCATCATTCAGTATAACGTCTGAGGCCTTTTTTACCTCTTCAAAAACAAGAGCTTTTCCATTCCTGTGAGGCGCCACCACCCTGTAGTTTTTCATCCAGCCTTCCAGCAGTTCATTCAGCCGGTTTTTAGGTACCACAACATGAGCCATCTTCTTCACCTCCCACGAATCCGACCTCTCTGTCGTTCTGTTTGAATGATAAAAGAGCCGGTATATCATTGGCATTCACTCCTGCCTGATAACCGTAAAGTTCCTCGCAGAATCCCGTAATCTCCTTTATAAGATACCTTATATCCACACCGGAAGGGCAAACCCTTTCACACGCACCGCATTCCACACATCTTCCTGCCAGGTGCATGGCCCTTCCCAGATGAAACATCATTTTCGAACCCGTATCAAGTTCTGAAGAAAGCCAGTTCGGTATATTCCTGTCCATGAAACAGCTCTCGCAGTAGCAGCCGTAACAGGCCTGCCTGCAGGAGTAGCACAGAATGCATTTTTTTATTTCATTCTGAAATCTTTTAAGCTTTTCAGATAAATCAGCCTCACCGTTTTGAGATGTATCTGTTGCTATATTGTTTTGCTTCCCAGTCTCTTCATTTTTAACCAGGATATCAAAAACAGGCGGTATTTTTACCCTGCATTCCCTGCATCCGGGTGCCGGCATGCCGTCTTTGTCCTTCATTCCTTCACACTCAACACCTATGATGTAAACATTGTCCCTGTTGATTTGGTTTTCTGCCATATACATAACTATTGCCCTGGCGTCACAGGCTTTTGCTATTACAGCAGCCCCTTCCTTCTTTTCCATCAGATACCTGGCGAGATTTGGTGTACAGGTGTCATCCCATTTCAGTTTATCCACGTCTTCCCTCTTCCTCAGGAAAAACGGAATGGCATTTCCTTCGTACTCACCGCAGGTAAAGCCGAGTATCACCTTAACCCTGCCTTCCCCGAGCAGGGTATTGCATATGGCAGCTATCTCATTTCTCTGTTTTTCGAAATTCATCCGCATCGCTCCTATACACCCTTGATCCTGTTGGGTCCCAGCTTCCTTACCTTGCCTACCACCTCGTCCACTACAGCGGCGAAGCGTGAACCCTCAGATGCTGAAACCCATGTGAACTGCACTCTATCAGGCTCCATACCTGCTGTGGCAAGAAGCTTTTTAAGTATTGTGAAACGCCTCCTGGCATACATGTTTCCCGAGAGATAGTGACAGTCTCCGGGATGGCATCCCGAAACCATTACCCCATCCGCACCTTCAACAAGTGCCTTGATTATATATAAAGGGTTTATCCTGCCCGAACACGGCAGCCTTATTATTCTTATATTGGGCGGATACTGAATCCTGCTTGTTCCCGCCAGGTCGGCTCCCGCATAGCTGCACCAGTTACACAGAAAAGCGACTATTTTAGGCTCCCATGCAGTATTACACTCCATTTTCCGCCTGGTTTGTTCCATCATAGATCAACACCTCACCATTTCCTTAACAGGTATTCCAGTTCACTTACGACCTGCCTGTCCGTGAAGCCGTTCACATCGACCGCACCGCATCTGCAGGTGGCAGAGCAGGTCCCACAGCCTTTGCACAGCACCGGATTGATTACCGCCTTCTTCACCGTAGTGTCCCTCTTCTTTATTTCCTGGACACTGACGGCTTTGTAAGCACAAACCTTTTCACAAGCCCCGCACCCTGTGCACAGGCTTTCATTCACCTGTGCTATAGTGCCTTCCGTTTCAAGAGTGTCCCTGGCTATGATCGTAGCAGCCCTTGCCGCAGCGGCTTTACCCTGTGTTATGCTTTCTCTGAGGCTCTTGGGCGCATGAGCCAGACCACAGAGATACACTCCCTCGGTGGCAAAATCAACAGGCCTCAGCTTGGCATGAGCCTCCATGAAGAAACCTTCCTGATTCAAGGGAACCTTTAACATCTGCGCAATGACCTTGTTCTGTTCTGCCTGGGGTACAACGGCACTGCTTAAAATCAACAGATCGGCATTGATTGCAATATCTTCTTCAAGTATCGGTTCATACGCCTTCAGAGCAAGTTTGCCGTTTATCTCAGTTACTTTCGGTTTTCGCCCGGGTTCATAGCGTACAAACTGTACCCCGGCTCTTCTGGCTGTGCGGTAGGTGATTTCATTCAGGCCATAGGACCTTAGATCCCTGTACAGGATTGTTATATTCAGCTCATGTTTCATTTCCTTCAATACAAGAGCATTCTTAATTGCCTGGTTGCAGCATACCCTGCTGCAGTATGGTCTCTCCGAATCTCTGGAACCTACGCACTGGATCATGACGATATTTTCAGTACTGTCAAGATTCATACTGCCGGCTTTCAAACCGTCTTCCAGCTCCATTTGTGTGATAACCCTTCCGCTTGAACCATACATGTATTCCTTCGGTTTGTACTCGCTGGCGCCGGTAGATACAATTACGGCTCCATGACCTATTTCCTTCTCCCCTTCACCAGTCTTCAATACCGTCGAGTATTTTCCGACATATCCGTCAATATGCATGATTTCGGTGTTAAGATATACTTCTACCAGAGGATTGTTCATCACATCTTCAATATATTTACTTATATAACCGTCATACAATCTTCCTGTTGGAGATGTGCTTAAACGGACTGCATTTCCACCCAGCATTCCTGTCTTTTCTACTAGGAAGGCTTTATAACCCATCCCGGCTATTTCAAGTGCGGCTGTGATTCCCGCCATACCTCCGCCGATAATCAGCGCGGACTTACTGACATCAATTTTCTGCCTGACAAGCTGCTTTGCGAAGGTTACCTTTCCAACAGCCATTTTTACCAATTCCCTGGCTTTGAAAGTAGCATCGGCATAGCAGTCCATGTGCACCCATGAGCATTGATCACGGATATTGGCCATGGTGAACAGGTACGGATTGAGGCCGGCCTTTGAAAGGACCGCCTGGAATAAGGGCTCATGAGTCCTTGGAGTACACGAAGCTACGACAACCCTGTTCAATTTATAGTCCCTGATTTTTTCAGCTATGATTTTCTGGGCATCCACCGAACAGGTGTAAAGATTCTGGTCGGCGTATTCCACATAGGGCAGCGTTTTGGCGTATTCCACAACATCGTTCACATCAAGGTACCCGCCTATATTTATACCGCAGTGGCAAACAAACACTCCTATCCTGATTGGCTCCTTGGAAACGTCCTGAGGCGGTACCTGCTCCTCCTGACTGAAGAAGGCGGCATATTCATCCTGACTCACATCGATTCTGCCGGCAATTTTGGAAGCCTCGGAAGCTGCTGCACTGGCCTCCACAACCGTTTCAGGAATATCCTTGGGACCTGCAGCGGCACCGCAGGCAACCAGACCGGCTTTTGAAGTCAAAGGGGGTGCCATTTCGTTAAGCCAGCAGAAACCGTACCTGTCGGTTTTTACACCGGTTTTTTCAAAAAACACCTGAATTTCCTTTTTAGGCTTAAGTCCAACCGAGAGCACAACCATATCGTATTCATCAGCGGCCATGTTACCATTGTCGTCACAGTATTTTATAATCAGCTTCCCGTTTTCCCTGTTTTCTGTGACATCGGCAACCCTGCTCCTTATAAAGCCGATACCGTATTTATTTTTGGCCGAATCCACGTATTTGTCGAAATCCTTGCCGTATGCCCTCATATCCATATAGAATATGTTTATATCCCTGACCGAAGGCAAATGCTCCTTCGTAATGATGGCTTCCTTGACTGCGTACATGCAGCACACTGCAGAACAGTACTCACTGTCGCATTTGGTATCCCTCGAACCTACACACTGTATGAAAGCTATCCTGGAGGGTTCCCTGCCGTCCGAAGGCCTCTGGACATGCCCATGGAAGGGTCCCGAAGCAGAGAGTATCCTTTCATATTCCATACTGGTAACTACATTCTTAAACCTGCCATAGCCCAACTCTTCCGGAATATCCCTCGATATGTCATATCCATTTGCCATTATGACCGAGCTGACAGGTATCTCAACCACCTCATCCTGCTGCTCATGGCTGATGGCACCCGATCCGCAGGTACGCTCACATGCCTTGCATTCGGAGCATATGGAGCAGTCGACGCATCTCAGAGCTTCCTTTACAGCGTGTTCTTCGTCAAAACCCTGCTCAACTTCCTCAAAGCATTTTATTCTTATATCCTTTTCCAGCACAGGCATCCCGGCACGGCCGGAACGTGCCAGCCCTGTGAAGTCAATCTCTTCTACAGGAGTCTCATGC
>CALMWN010000220.1 GCA_937873555.1 uncultured Clostridia bacterium | reverse complement strand
CGTCCCGGGAAAGCAGGTCTCCGCCAGATTTATTCCAGGGCCTTATGGTTATACCGTAAGGCCCTGTTTATGTCATATCGAATAAAATCAAAAAATACTTGCAATATTAATGGTTATATAGTAAAATATTGAATGTTGTGACGTGACATACGATGATGTGGTAGATTGCCATTCTTTGAAATGGGGAACTACTATTGAGAATGTCCGATTCGAGAAACCGGGCGACAAGTCACTGTACATTTTGCAAAGATACACCGAAGGCTTGATGTCATACTTATTTATACAAGTATGTAGAAGTTGATTGGTATGCGATTTAGTAAGTACAGCCCAGGTTAAACAAGCTATTATGGCTTAATGTGGAATCCTGGGTTTTTAGTTAGCTTATTATGAAACACCCGGCATAGTGTACAGATAACAACTTGTTGTACGTAACATTAAAAACGTACGATTAGAAGGAGGTTTATGTATGGCAAACAAACAAAAAATAAGAATCAGATTGAAGGCTTTCGATCATCAGATTCTTGACCAGTCTGCTGAAAAAATAGTAGATACCGCAAAAAGAACTGGAGCAAAGGTGTCAGGGCCGGTACCGCTGCCGACAGAAAAAGAAATTATAACAATATTAAGGGCGCCGCACAAATACAAGGATTCACGTGAACAGTTTGAGATGAGGACTCATAAGAGGTTGATCGATATACTTCTTCCGACACCAAAAACTGTTGATGCATTAATGAGATTGGACCTGCCTGCAGGTGTTGACATAGAGATCAAGCTGTAAACTGTTAATTGAATCTCTATACAAGTAATAGTGTAGTAAAATCAGGTCACGTTCACTTGGAAGTGCAAGGTAGAAAATGTGAACCAATAACCACTGGAGGGAAAATAAATGAAAAAAGCAATGCTCGGTAAGAAAGTAGGAATGACACAAATCTTTACAGAAGAAGGTCTGTCCATTCCTGTAACTGTAATAGAAGCCGGACCATGTACTGTTGTTCAGAAGAAAACTTCTGAAAATGACGGTTATAGTTCTATAAAGGTAGGCTTTTCAGAAACAATTGAAAAGAAATTGAATAAACCGCAAAAAGGATTGTTTTCCAAAGTTAAGGTATCACCAAAGAAATATGTCAAGGAACTAAGACTGGAAGATACAGCAAAGTATGAAGTCGGGCAGGACATTAAAGTTGAAGACATGTTCCAGACAGGTGACAGAGTTGATATAAGCGGTGTTTCAAAGGGTAAAGGTTTCCAGGGAACAATTAAGAGATACGGTCAGTCAGGCGGTAAAGAAACTCACGGTTCGATGTATCACAGAAGAGTCGGATCAATGAGTGCAAATACAAGTCCTGCAAGAGTATTTAAGGGTAAAAAGCTGCCAGGACATATGGGTGTTGATAACGTAACTGTTCAGAATCTTGATGTTGTAAGGGTGGATAACGAAAGAAATCTGCTTCTCGTAAAAGGTGCAGTACCAGGTCCTAAAGGCGGTTTGGTAGTTATAAAAGATACCGTTAAAACAGGTAAATAATAGCGGTGAAAGGAGGAAACGTAATGCCAAAGGTTGATTTATATAACATGAGCGGTGAAATTGTAGGAAATATAGAGTTAAATGAGAATATTTTCGGTGTTGAAGTAAACAAGGAAGCCATGCACCTTGCTGTTGTAAACCAGCTCGCAAATAAAAGGCAGGGCACCCAGTCCACCAAAACCAAGAGCGAAGTCAGAGGCGGCGGAATTAAGCCATGGAGACAGAAGGGTACAGGTAGGGCAAGACAGGGTAGTATACGTTCGGCACAATGGATAAAGGGTGGTATAGTACTCGGGCCAAAGCCAAGAAGCTATAAATACACACTCCCCAAAAAGGTGAAGAGAGTTGCATTGAAATCGGCTTTGACATCAAAGGTAAATGAAAAAGAGTTAATGGTTTTGGATAAACTGAGTTTCGAAACCATTAAGACAAAGCAGATGGTTGGAGTTCTGAACAACCTGAAAGTTGATACAAGTGCACTTATCGTTCTGGCTGAGAAGAATGATGCAGTAGAAAAGTCGGCCAGGAATATACCCGGTGTTAAAACCGCATTTGTTAATACCATAAACGTATTTGATATTTTAAAGTCTGACAGCTTTATAATAACCAAAGAAGCTGTGTCAAATGTCGAGGAGGTGTACGCATAATGAGAATGGCTGAAGATATTATTAGAAAGCCTTATATCACAGAAAAGAGCAATTCTGAGATAGCTGAGGGAAAGTACACCTTTGTAGTAGATCCTAATGCTACCAAGACAGAAATAAAACTTGCTGTGGAAAAGTTGTTCCAGGTAAAAGTGCTGAAGGTGAACACAGTTAATAGTGAAGGAAAGTATAAGAGAATGGGCGTTCATGAGGGTAATAAACCTGATTGGAAGAAAGCAATTGTAAAAATAGATACCAACCCCAGGCCTGAATCATACTTGACAAAGGGTGGAAAAGAAATCGCAAGCAATAAAAAATATAAGACTAGCATTGAAGAATTCGGTGTTGCACAGTAAAGGAGTGAGAAGGGATGGCAATAAAAAAGTATAGTCCTACTTCACCCGCAAGAAGGTTCATGACTGTTTCCGCGTTCGATGAAATTACGAAAACAGAGCCGGAGAAGTCATTACTTGAGCCCTTGAAGAAAAATGGCGGAAGAAACTCATATGGTAGGATAACCGTTCGTCATCATGGTGGCGGAGCTAAGCAAAAGTATAGAGTTATTGATTTTAAAAGAGATAAAGATGGTATAAAGGCAAAAGTGGCAGCTATTGAATATGACCCAAACAGGACTGCAAATATTGCACTTCTTAATTATGTAGATGGTGAGAAGCGTTATATAATAGCACCTGTAGGATTATCAGTGGGTGATATCGTTGAGTCCGGACCAAATGCAGACATTAAGCCTGGAAATGCTTTACCTCTCGTAAATATACCGGTAGGTTCAATGATATATAATATTGAACTGAAAATGGGAAAAGGCGGCCAGTTGGTCAGAGCAGCAGGCAATTCAGCACAGTTGATGGCAAAAGAAGGCGAATATGCACAAATAAGGCTTCCTTCAGGCGAGGTCAGAATGGTCAGCATGAACTGTAAAGCTTCTATCGGACAAGTAAGCAACATTGATCATGAGAATGTATCTATAGGTAAGGCAGGCAGAAAGAGATGGATGGGAGTAAGGCCTACAGTGCGTGGTGTTGTAATGAATCCTGTTGACCATCCTCACGGCGGTGGTGAAGGAAAGTCTCCGATAGGAAGACCAAGTCCTGTGACTCCTTGGGGCAAACCTACACTTGGATATAAAACAAGAAAGAAAAAGAATAAATCTGATAAATTTATCGTAAAGAGAAGGAATCAGAAATAATGATATGAAATCAGGTCAAACAGTCGCAAGTGCCTGGTAAGTGAAAGAGGCGTATAGGAAGGAGGACTTAGGTAAATATGAGTAGATCTTTGAAAAAAGGGCCATACGTAGAAGTAAAACTCCTCAAAAGAATTGAAGAGATGAACAGGGTAAATGAAAAAAAGGTATTAAAAACGTGGTCAAGAGCATCAACAATTTTTCCGCAAATGGTTGGACATACAATAGCTGTTCATGACGGAAGAAAGCATGTTCCGGTTTATGTAACAGAAGAAATGGTAGGACACAAGCTGGGTGAATTTGCTCCTACAAGAACTTTCAAGGGACATGGACACCACACTGAGAGGTCTAGTGCTCTGAAATAGTAAATTATTGTTGTTAACCAGTTCAGTTTTGAAAGGAGGAAATCCAGTTGGAGAAGAAGGTAATGTCAAAAGAAGAATTGCTGGGTCAGAAGGACGCAATTCTGGAAACATATAATACCATTCATAAAAAATCAAACAAGCCTGCTTTACTGACTAAGAAGGAAAGAAAGGCTGTTGGAATAGGTAAGGATGAGGGAAAAGCCATACTGAAGTATGCACGTATTTCATCAAGAAAAGTGAAAATAGTACTCGATCTTATTAAAAATAAAGGTATTGAGGAAGCATACGGTATACTTAGGTTTACTCCCAAATCGGCATCCGAGATATTATTAAAGCTTTTGAAATCAGCAGAATCCAATGCTTCAAACAATAACGGCTTAAACAGGGATGAATTGTATGTAGCAGAAGCATATGCATCACAGGGACCTACATTAAAGAGAATAATGCCTAGGGCCCAGGGAAGAGCAAACAGGATCAGAAAAAGAACAAGCCACATAACCTTAGTTTTAAAGGAAAGAAAATAGAGGAAAAGGAGGTTGGAGAATGGGCCAGAAAGTAAATCCACACGGATTAAGAATCGGTATTATAAAAGACTGGGATACAAAATGGTATGCTACTGATAAAAACTTCAGCGATCTCTTGATTGAAGACGTTAAGATAAGGAAGTTTATCAAGAAGAAGCTCTATATCTCCGGGATATCCAGGATCGAGATTGAAAGAGCAGCAAACAAAATCAAGGTAAATGTAAGTACTGCCAAGCCAGGTTTGGTTATAGGAAAAGGTGGCACCGGAATAGAAGAATTGAGGAAGGACCTCGAAAACCTTACTCAAAAGAGTGTACTGATAAACATCACTGAAATCAAGGTTCCTGAAATGGACGCACAGCTGGTTGCTGAAAACGTTGCATCACAGCTTGAAAAGAGAATATCCTTCAGAAGAGCTATGAAACAAGCAATGTCAAGATCCATGAAGCTTGGTGCAAAGGGAATAAAGACTTCTGTTTCCGGAAGGCTTGGAGGAGCAGAAATTGCAAGAACTGAGCATTATCATGAAGGAACTATTCCTCTTCAGACTTTAAGGGCTGACATAGATTATGGTTTTGCTGAAGCAGACACCACTTATGGCAAGCTCGGTGTAAAGGTATGGATATATAAAGGTGAAGTTCTTCCTGCTGTTAAAAGGGAAAGGAAAACGGAAGGAGGAGAGAAATAATGTTATTGCCCAAGAGAGTGAAACACAGAAAAGTTATGAGGGGCAGAATGAAGGGCGTCGCAACAAGGGGTAATTTTGTCTCCAATGGTGAATATGGATTAAAAGCCCTTGAGCCGGCGTGGATTACCAGTAACCAAATAGAAGCTGCCAGGGTTGCGTTAACCCGTTTTATAAAAAGAGGCGGTCAGGTTTGGATAAAAATATTCCCTGACAAGCCGGTAACTCAAAAACCTGCCGAAACACGTATGGGTAGCGGTAAAGGTTCACCTGAATACTGGGTTGCGGTTGTTAAACCCGGAAGAATATTATTTGAAATCGCAGGAGTTCCGGAAGAGACTGCAAGAGAAGCATTAAGGCTTGCAATGCATAAACTTCCGCTCAGATGTAAATTTGTATCCCGCGATGAGGAAATGGGTGGTGAAGCAAATGAAAGCCAGTGAAATCAGAGAAAAGACACAGTTGGAACTGCAAAGCGAATTAAATGAATTGAAGTCAGAGTTATTTAAGTTGAGATTTCAACTAGCTACAAACCAGCTTGAAAACCCCATGAAGCTAAAGGATGTCAAGAAGTCAATCGCACGTGTTAAGACAATCATGAGGGAAAGGGAATTGAAAGGGATTGCAAAGTAATGTAACCCTGAAGGGAGGTAAACTCAATTGGTAGAAAGAGCGTTAAGAAAAACAAGGGTCGGAAAAGTTGTCAGTGATAAAATGGATAAGACTATTGTTGTTGCTATAGAGACCAGTGTAAAGCACCCTTTGTACGGTAAGATAGTCAAAAGGACTTATAAATTGAAGGCCCATGATGAAAACAACGAGTGCAAAATCGGTGACAGGGTTAAAGTTATGGAAACCCGCCCTCTTAGCAAGGAAAAAAGATGGAGGCTTGTTGAGATTGTTGAAAAAGCTCAGTAGTTCTATAGGGAGGAGGTAAGAACATGATTCAAGTCCAATCGACACTCAAGGTTGCAGACAATACAGGCGCAAAGGAACTTATGTGTATCAAGGTTCTTGGTGGATCCTGGAGAAAGTATGCAAATATAGGAGATGTTATAGTTGCTTCGGTTAAAAATGCAACACCCGGCGGTGTTGTGAAAAAAGGCGAAGTTGTAAAATGTGTTATCGTTCGTACAAAAAGAGGCGTTAGAAGGACAGACGGTTCATATATAAAGTTTGACGAGAATGCAGCAGTTATCATAAGGGAGGACAAAAATCCCAGAGGAACCCGTATATTTGGCCCTGTTGCAAGGGAATTAAGGGATAAGGATTATATGAAAATTTTGTCCCTCGCACCAGAAGTTTTATAAGGGAGGAGGCGGCTTAAATTGGCTAATAAGGTACACGTTAAAAAAGGCGATACTGTATATGTTCTTTCCGGTAAGGACAGGGGAAAGAAAGGTAAGGTATTAAGTGTTGTTCCAGGTGATGGCATGGTACTTGTTGAAGGCGTAAATATGACTACAAAGCATGTCAAGCCAAGGAGCAGATATCAGCAGGGAGGCCTGGTCCATCAGGAATCTCCTATAAACAGCGCTAAGGTTATGCTTGTATGTGAAAGGTGCGGAAGCCCTACTAAAGTTGGAAAGCGCTTGCTCGAAAACGGACATAAGGCAAGAATCTGCAAAAAATGTAGTGAAATAATCGACATTATTGATGAAGGCAAAGATGATTAGTAGTACTCTTTATGAAGGGAGGTTAACAATTAATGAGCAGGCTTAAGGAAAAATATGTTAAGGAAGTAGTTCCTGCTTTGCAAGCAAAGTTTAAATATGGAAGTTCAATGGAAATTCCAAAGCTTGAAAAAGTAGTTCTAAATATGGGTGTGGGTGATGTTAAGGAAAATCCGAAGGCAATGGATGCCGCTGTTAATGACCTTGGAATTATTGCAGGTCAGAAACCGGTAATTACCAAGGCAAAGAAGTCTGTAGCGGCTTTCAAGGTCAGACAGGGTATGAATATAGGCTGCAAGGTAACTCTTCGTGGAGAAAGAATGTTTGAATTTGTTGATAAGCTTTTTAATATAGCCCTTCCGAGGGTTAGAGACTTCAGGGGAGTATCAAACAATTCATTCGACGGCAGAGGAAATTACTCCATGGGCGTGAGAGAACAGCTTATATTCCCTGAGATTGAATATGACAAGATTGATAAGGTAAGAGGTATGGATATTATATTCGTTACTACTGCCAGATCCGATGAAGAGGCAAAAGAGCTTTTAAAACAGCTCGGCATGCCGTTCAGTCAGGGCTAAGAGGAGGGAATAACGCGTGGCAAAAAAAGCGATGATTTTAAAGCAGCAAAGAAAGCCTAAATATGCAACAAGGGCATATAACAGATGCAAACTTTGCGGCAGGCCCCATGCATATATGAGAAAATTCGGGATATGCCGTTTATGCTTCAGAACACTGGCATACAAGGGACAGATACCCGGCGTAAAAAAAGCAAGTTGGTAATACATTTATTTGGAAGGAGGTTACACATATGCAAATAACAGATACTATCGCTGATATGTTAACCAGAATCAGGAATGCAAGTTCTGCTAAACATGAATCTGTTGATATACCGGCTTCTAATTTGAAAAAATCTTTAGCAAAGATTTTATTGGAAGAAGGTTATATAAGAAGTGTGGAAGAGATAGACGACGGCAAACAAGGTATAATAAGGGTAGCATTAAAATATACGAACAACAAGCAGAATATTATAACGGGGATAAAAAGAATAAGCAAGCCCGGATTGAGAGTTTATGCCGGTAAGGATGAACTTCCCAAGGTTCTTGGAGGATTGGGTATTGCAATATTATCTACGTCAAGGGGAATAATGACCGACAAAAAGGCAAGAGCTCAGGGCGTAGGCGGAGAGGTACTTGCATTTGTCTGGTAATATTGAATCATTCTGAAAAGGGTAGTGCAACTGCCCATAATATTAAGAACAGGAGGCTCGTAATATGTCACGAATCGGGAAAATGCCCATAGCTATACCCAAGGGTGTAGACGTAAAAATCGATTCAAACAACGTTGTAACTGTAAAAGGCCAAAAAGGCACTTTACTAAAAGAGTTGCACAAAGATATGATCATAAAAATCGAAGATAATAAAATAATAGTTCAAAGACCATCCGATGAAAAAATTCATAAATCCCTTCATGGTTTGACCAGGACACTGGTCAACAACATGGTGGATGGAGTTACAAAGGGATTTGAAAAGGCACTTGATATAAACGGTGTCGGATATAGAGCGCAGAAGCAGGGAAAGAAGCTCGTTCTTACTCTTGGCTATTCACACCCGGTGGAAATGGATGAACCGGCTGGGATAACCGTAGAAGTTCCCGCGCCTAACAAGATAATTGTTAAGGGTATGGATAAGCAGGCTGTTGGTGAATTTGCCGCTAAAATAAGGGCTAAGAGAGAGCCTGAAGTTTACAAGGGCAAAGGAATCAAATATGAAACAGAAGTAATAAGGCGTAAAGAAGGCAAGGCTGGCGGAAAAGGTAAGAAGTAGGAAGGAGTGAGATAAATGATAAAAAAGGTTAGCAGAAATGAAATAAGGCTTAGAAAGCATGTCAGAGTGCGCAAAAAAGTCGAGGGCACTAAAGAACGTCCAAGACTGAATGTTTTCAGAAGCTTGAATCACATATATGCACAGGTTATCGATGATACTACCGGTAATACTATTGTTGCAGCATCAACTCTTGATGAAGCACTCAAAGGCAAGGTTAAATCCGGTGGGAACAAGGAAGCTGCAAAAGAGGTAGGAAAGCTTATTGCAGAGAAAGCAAGTGATAAGGGAATCAAGCAGGTTGTTTTTGATAGAGGCGGTTATATATATCACGGAAGAGTGAAAGAACTTGCAGAAGCTGCAAGGGAAGCCGGCCTGGAATTCTAATAGAAGGAGGGAAAAGAATTGCAACGTATAGATGCTAGTACATTAGATCTCAAAGAGAAAGTAGTCAATATAGGACGTGTTACCAAGGTTGTAAAGGGTGGTAGAAATTTCCGCTTCAGCGCTCTTGTTGTTGTTGGCGATGAGAACGGGCATGTCGGGAGCGGAATGGGAAAAGCTGCAGAAATTCCTGATGCAATCAGAAAAGGGATAGAAGATGCCAAGAAGAATTTGATAAAGGTTCCCCTGGTGGAAACAACAATCCCACATGAATCAGTTGGAGAATACGGTGCAGGTAAAGTTCTATTAAAACCGGCTGGCGAAGGTACAGGTGTTATTGCAGGAGGACCCGTAAGAGCGGTCCTTGAATTGGCTGGTATACATGACATAAGAACAAAATCACTGGGATCCAATAATCCAATTAATATGGTTAATGCCACAATAAACGGACTTTCACAGCTTAAGACTGTTGAAGAAGTTGCAAGGCTTCGTGGCAAAACTGTAGAAGAAATACAGGGCTAGGAGGGGACTTTTGTGGCAAAATTGAAAATAACTCTGGTTAAAAGCATTAACAAGGCAAAAGAAGCCCAAGTAGCTACTGTCAAAGCACTTGGCTTGAAGAAGATAGGTAGCAGTGTGGAACAAAATGATAATCCTCAGATTAGAGGTATGATAGTTAAGGTTTCTCATTTAGTATCGGTAGAAGAAATATAAGGGAGGTGTAATCCATGAAACTGTTTGAACTACAACCAGCACCGGGTTCCAAGAAAGCTCCCATGAGAAAGGGAAGGGGAGCAGGTTCCGGAAACGGCAAAACAGCAGGAAAAGGACATAAAGGACAGAATGCCCGTGCCGGCGGAGGTGTAAGACCTGGTTTTGAAGGTGGACAGATGCCTCTCTATAGAAGACTTCCGAAGAGAGGATTTAACAATAAGATTTTCACAAAAGTTTATGCTGAAATAAATGTTTCGGAATTGAACGTTTTTGAAAATGAAACTGTTGTTACGACAGAATTGTTAAAGGAAAAAGGGCTGGTAAACAAGGTTATTGATGGAGTTGCTATCTTAGGTAATGGAGAAATTACCAAGAAACTTACAGTAAAGGCTGAAAGATTTACTAAGACGGCTTCAGAAAAAATAGAGGCTGCAGGAGGAAAGGTCGAGGTGATATAGTATGGGCGGAATGTTTGAAACAGTAAGAAATGCCTGGAAAATTCCCGATCTTAGAAGAAAAATACTTTTTACGGTTGCTATGCTGATCATATACAGGATAGGTACTCATATACCTGTCCCTGGACTTAACGCAGATCAGTTCAGGCAATTGGTAGAGTCCGGAGGGTCACTGTTCGGATTCATTGATATAATAACAGGTGGAGCTTTCAAATTAGCAACAATTTTCGCAATGAGTATTACGCCATATATCAACTCATCTATAATAATGCAGCTCCTAACTGTAGCCATACCAAGGCTTGAACAGCTACAGAAGGAAGGCGAAGAAGGAAGAAAGATTATAGGACAGTACGTCAGGTACGGAACTGTCGTGCTTGGCTTTCTACAGGCCATAGGTTTGTATTTTGGTATGAGAAGTGCAATAATGAATCCCGGAATCATGAGCTTTATAACGGTAACCCTCACTTTTACCGCAGGTACAGCGTTCCTGATGTGGCTCGGTGAACAGATTACCGAGTACGGGATAGGGAACGGAATTTCCCTTATAATCTTTGCAGGGATAGTATCAAGAGGACCCGGCGGTGTGCAGACTTTAATACAGTACTACAACGCTAATGCTTTTGGTCCTGGCATAATTGGTATCATTGTAATACTTTTGATACTTGCTATTTTTATAGGTATCATTGCAGCAGTTGTATGGGTAACACAGGCTGAAAGAAGAATACCCGTGCAGTATGCAAAGAGGGTTGTAGGAAGAAAGATGTACGGCGGACAGAGTACACACCTGCCTATAAAGGTTAACCTTGCGGGTGTTATACCTATTATATTCGCAATGTCAATTATGGCTTTTCCTTCAACTATATTCAGCTTTGTTTCTCCCAACTCGACAAACCCGATCGTGAGGTGGTTTGTACATGATGCACAAAAATCTTTGCTCTATGCACTGATATATGCTTTACTGGTAATGTTCTTCACATTTTTCTACTCGGTTATCCAATTCAATCCGATTGAAATTGCAAACCACATGAAGAAAAATGGGGGATTTATACCGGGAATACGTCCAGGGAAGCCTACATCTGATTATATATCGAAGGTCCTGAACAGGATAACCTGGTTTGGAGGACTATTCCTTGCTGTTATAACAATACTTCCAAATATACTGCAGATTTTCACCAAAATCAACAATGTGTGGTTTGCTGGAACTGGAGTACTGATTCTGGTTGGTGTTGCTTTGGATACTGTCAAGCAGATAGAATCACAAATGTTGATGAGGCATTATAAAGGATTTCTTGAATAGGTGAAATGAAGAATGCAGAATGATTAAAGGTTGGAGACGTAATTTTACGAAAAAACAGTTATTTATTCTACATTCTCAGTTCACAGTTAGGGATGGTGAAGGTTGTTATGAGAATGATTTTGCTGGGAGCACCGGGCTCCGGTAAGGGTACACAGGCAAAAACCCTGGTAGAAAAGTATAATATACCACAGATTTCCACAGGCGATATTTTCAGAAGCAATATAAAAAATGGTACTGAATTGGGAAAGTAAGCAAAGGAATACATTGACAAGGGTTTGCTTGTTCCCGATGAAGTAACAATAGGCATAGTAAAGGACAGACTCCAGCAGACCGACTGCAAAAACGGCTTCATACTTGACGGTTTTCCGAGGACCATACCCCAGGCTGAATATCTGGATCAGGTTTTAAAGGAAATGGGAGTAGGATTGGACGTGGTTTTAAACATCCATGTGGAAGATTCTGAAATCATTAAGAGAATGTCAGGTAGAAGAGTATGCCTTGCATGTGGTGCGAGCTATCATACATTGTATAACCCGACAAAAACGGAAGATGTATGCGATAACTGCAAATCCAATGTAATTCAAAGGGACGATGACAAGGAAGAGACAGTTCTGAACAGACTTAAGACTTATCACGATCAGACGGAACCTTTGATAAACTTCTATGGAAAGAAAGGAAAAGTTGTTACCGTCGAAGGCCAGGACAAAATTGAAGATACGACTAAGGCAGTAATTGCTGCATTGAATAGCAGGTCATAGTATATAAAAAAATCAATAGTAATTTGAAATAGTATTGAAATACCTTCAGGTATGTTATAAAATTAAAAGGTTGAAAATTTTGTTTGAACCTTGATGTTCAATGCAGGTGTTGCGTAGATGATATCTATAAAGTCAAAGACGGAAATTGAATCGATGAAAAAGGCCGGTGAGATTGTAGCGGTTGTACTAGAAAAGTTGAATGCTGCAGTAAAACCGGGAGTGACAACGTTGGAACTTGACAGGATCGCAGAGGAATACATCAGGA
Source organism: uncultured Clostridia bacterium (assembly GCA_937873555.1). Lineage (GTDB taxonomy): Bacteria > Bacillota > Clostridia > Acetivibrionales > CALMWN01 > CALMWN01. Next base: position 7,188 of record CALMWN010000220.1, on the reverse strand, counting down.
AATCGGGCGGCATACCTTCTTTCAAAGGCTATAAGGGTTTTCCGGGTGCCATCGATTACCCTGGAAGCATATGCGCCTCTGTCAATAACGAGGTAGTGCATGGTATACCTGGTTTAAAAGAATTAAAAGATGGCGATATTATTAGTATTGATGTAGGAGTATATATAAGCGGGTTTCATGGCGATGCAGCCAGGACTTTTCCGATAGGCACGGTTTCTGAAAAAGCAGAAAAACTGATCAATGTGACGCGGGAGAGCTTTTATGAAGGTATAAAAAAAGCTGTCCCGGGAAACAGGATTATAGATATTTCTTCTGTAATTCAGGACTATGTTGAAAAAAACGGCTTTTCGGTAGTCAGGGAATATGTAGGGCACGGTATAGGAAAAGAAATGCACGAACCGCCGCAGATACCAAATTACCGCACAAGGGAAAAGGGGCCGCGGCTTGAGTCCGGTATGACTCTTGCGATAGAGCCCATGGTAAATGAGGGCGGCTTCAATGTCAAGCTGCTTGACAACAGGTGGACTGTTGTAACAGCAGACGGCAGCCTTTCAGCTCACTATGAAAACACAATTGCAATAACGGATAAAGAACCTCTTATTTTGACAAAACTCAGTTAGCCATTAATGTATTATATTGATTTGTAGCTTAAAATAAATTGATTAGGTAAAAACATAATAAGAATTAACTGCACGGTGATTATTAGGTCTGCAACATGTGAAGACAAAAGTTTGCGAGGCTCGATGCCGAGCAAATTTTATTTGGCAGAGGTGATTTAGTTGAATGTGAGCTTGGGGGAGATAGTATTCTCCAAGGCAGGACGGGATAGCGGCAAGAGATTTGTCGTATTGGAAGTTTTAGATGAATCTTATGTGACAATTTCTGATGGTGAACTCCGAAAGGTGGAAAAGCCAAAAAGAAAAAAGCTTAAGCATCTTGTAGCTACTGGTGAAGTGATTAAATCCCTTAATGAAAAGTTGAATGCCAGATTAAAGGTTACAAATTCAGAGCTGCGCAAAGCACTGTCTGCAGCTGATACAGCGGATGAAAGTGAAAAATCCGTATAATCATGAATCATACAGGCTGATTCTATCATGTTGGTCTATATCAGAATATAAGGAGGTTTGGGGTTTTGTCTAAGGATGACGTAATAGAAGTGGAAGGTACAGTTTTAGAAGCTTTGCCTAATGCAATGTTTCAGGTAGAACTCGTAAATGGACATAAAGTGCTGGCACATATATCCGGTAAATTAAGGATGAATTTTATAAGGATTTTGCCAGGGGATAAGGTAACAGTTGAATTATCACCTTATGATTTGACCCGTGGCAGGATCACATGGAGAGCAAAGTGAAGTTAAGGAGGGTTGGAGATGAAAGTAAAACCATCTGTTAAAGTGATATGCGAAAAGTGCAAGATTATTAAAAGAAAAGGCAGAGTAATGGTTATTTGCGAAAATCCCAAGCATAAGCAGAAACAGGGTTAATAGCCCAAGCATAGAATTGGGAAAGGATAAGAGATGTTTGCTGCCATTCTTGATTCTAATTTGAATACTACATCCGGGAGCGGCTGCATGGGTAATAATATCCATGTTCCAGGATGTTTATTTAATAAATATGACAGGTCCAGTAAAAGTTTAAAGCTATGAGATTAATTGAGAATTGTGAGTTGACAATAAACGTATTATATTATTTCATTCTACATTCTCAATTCAAAATTCACAATTAATATTGTTGGAGGTGTTAAAAGAATGGCTCGTATTGCCGGAGTAGATTTACCAAGGGAAAAACGGGTAGAAATTGGGCTTACCTATATTTTTGGCATCGGAAGGTCCAAATCAAATGAAATTCTGACTAAGACTGGTGTGAATCCCGATACTAGAATAAGGGATTTGACCGATGATGAAATCAGCAGATTAAGAGAGACTATAGACAAGGAATATAAGGTTGAAGGCGATTTAAGAAGAGAGATCTCCTTGAACATAAAAAGGTTGATTGAAATTGGTTGTTATAGAGGCAGAAGACATAGAATGGGTCTTCCTTTAAGGGGTCAGAGGACCAAAACCAATGCAAGGACCAGAAAAGGTCCCAAGAAGACGGTCGGAGTTCAGAGGAAAAAGTGATAAAAAGGAGGTAGGCGCTTAAATGGCAACTAAAACTGCTGGTGCAAGAAAAGTCACCAGGAAAAGAAAAGAACGTAAAAATATTGAACGCGGTGCAGCACATATCCGTTCGACATTTAATAATACTATAGTTACTTTGACTGATACAGCCGGAAATGCTCTTTCATGGGCTAGTGCCGGTGGATTAGGCTTCAGAGGTTCAAGAAAAAGTACACCTTTTGCTGCGCAAATGGCTGCAGAAACTGCTGCAAAGGCGGCTATGGAGCATGGTTTGAAATCTGTCGAGGTATATGTAAAAGGACCTGGAGCAGGTAGAGAAGCTGCTATAAGAGCTTTACAAGCTGCCGGCCTTGAAGTCAGCCTGATAAAGGACGTGACTCCTATTCCTCACAATGGTTGCAGGCCGCCCAAGAGAAGAAGAGTTTAATATTAATGTGGAGGTGTGAAAAAATATATGGCAAGATATACTGAAGCATCTTGCAGACTTTGCCGCAGGGAAGGTGAAAAACTTTTCCTGAAGGGTGAAAGATGCTATACCAATAAATGTGCGATTTCAAAAAGAGTGTATGCCCCTGGACAGCATGGACAACAAAAGAAAAAGCTGTCCGAGTACGGTATACAATTACGCGAAAAGCAAAAAGCCAGAAGGTTTTATGGAATACTTGAAAGTCAGTTCAGGAAGTATTTTGAAATGGCTGTTAGCAAAAAGGGTGTTACAGGTGAAAATCTTTTGCAAATTCTGGAAAGCAGACTTGATAACACAATATACAGATTGGGTCTGGCAACTTCAAGACCGGAAGCAAGGCAATTGGTTACACATGGGCATTTCACTGTAAATGGAAAGAAGGTAAATATTCCGTCTTTCCTTGTAAAAGTTGGTGATGTAATAGCTGTAAAGGAAAAGAGCAGAACCTCACCAAAGGTAAAAGCGATTGGCGATATTACCGGAAGCAAGGTTATTCCCAAGTGGCTTGAATTCGATCCTGAAAATCTTGCAGGGAAAGTAGTGGCATTACCTTCAAGAGAGGATATTGATTTACCGATTAGGGAACATCTTATCGTCGAGTTGTATTCCAAGTAACAGCTGATATTTGTAATTCTGCCTTTTGCATGTATTTATGTACTGCATCAGGCAAGTAAGCAATATCAACCAAGATTTTGGTATGGCTTGATAAAAGTGTCCAATCCTGCAACTGAAAACATACAAACGTAGATTTATTATGAATATGTAATTATACTCAAGAAGGTTAATACGAATCAGTTGCCCTCAAAAAATAAGAAAAAGCTTGATAAGGGAGGGTTTTTGGTGATAGAAATAGAAAAGCCTAAGATTGAATGTGTTGCAACCAGCGATGACAATACGTACGGTAAATTTGTTGTGGAGCCTCTTGAAAGAGGTTATGGTACCACACTTGGCAATTCGTTGAGGAGAGTTTTACTCTCATCTTTGCCGGGTGCTGCTGCGATTTCCATAAAAATTGACGGAGTTCTGCATGAATTCTCCACAGTGCCTGGAGTCGTTGAGGATGTTACGGAAATAATCCTTAACATTAAAGGTTTGTCACTGAAGCTTCATAGTGAAGGGCCTAAAATAGTCTATATAGATGCAGACGGTGAAGGACGAGTAACTGCTGCAGATATAAAAACTGATGCCGATGTAGAGGTGTTGAACCCTGACCTGCATATTGCGACATTAAACGGGGAACACCGCTTATACATGGAGCTGATAGTAAATAAAGGCAGAGGCTATATTCCTGCCGAAAAGAACAAACAGCCCGGGCAACCCATTGGCATCATACCTGTAGACTCAATATACACACCGGTCAGAAAAGTTAACTACACGGTTGAGAATACGCGTGTGGGCCAGGTCACAGACTATGACAAGCTTACTATTGAAGTCTGGACGAATGGCAGTATAAAACCGGATGAAGCTATAAGTCTCGGTGCAAAGATTTTAAGCGAGCACTTGAACCTTTTCATTGATCTTTCCGATAATGCCAAGCATACGGAAATAATGGTAGAGAAGGAAGAGACCAAGAAGGAAAAAGTCCTGGAGATGACTATCGAAGAGCTGGATTTGTCGGTCAGGTCATATAATTGCTTGAAGAGAGCAGGTATCAATACTGTTGAGGATTTGACCAACAGAACCGAAGAAGACATGATGAAGGTCAGAAACCTTGGAAGGAAATCTCTTGAAGAGGTTCTTCAGAAACTGAATGCACTTGGATTGGCTCTGGCTCCGAGTGAAGACTAAAATAGAAATAAGGTAAGGAGGGATATAAAAATGCCGGTTCAAAGGAAATTAGGACGTGCTACTGATCAAAGAAAAGCAGTTCTAAAAGGGCTTGTTACATCTTTATTTGAAAATGGTAAGATTGAAACTACCGAGGCAAGGGCCAAGGAAGTTAAGAATATTGCTGAAAAGCTTATATCTACAGCTGTAAAAGAGGTTGATAATTTTACCTCAAAGCAAATAAAGATCAGTACAGCAAAACTTGATAGTACAGGAAAAAAAATGACCAAGTCTGTTACTTCAAAAAACGGTAGGAAATTTGAGGTAGTTGACAGGGAAGAAAAGACAGATATGGTGACCGTTGACAACCCGTCAAGACTTCATGCAAGAAGGCAGGCAATAAGATGGCTGTATAAGGTTAAAGATGCAGAAGGGAAAAATAAAAATCTTGCAGACAAATTATTCAATGAGATAGCTCCGAAATATAAAGATAAAAACGGCGGTTACACCAGAATCTACAAGCTCGGACCCAGGAGAGGCGATGCCGCAGAAATGGTATTGCTCGAATTGATTTAATAGTATATTTTACTTATATATTATATATATAATAGGGATTAGGTGTGATTACAATATCTGCTTAATCCCTAATTTTATAATTCCTGCGGCAATATAGATACCCAAATTTAAAAGTGATTTTATCCAGCAATGAAATCACCCCTTCCACAGGTGATTTCCTATCTGAAAATCACTAAGTTTAAATTTGGTTATCTTTAGTATCATTTTGTTCCAAGGGGTACGATTTTGAATTTGAAAAGGGTATAGGAATGGAAAAGAATATTATAAAGACTGAAGGTCTTGAATTCACATACAGGAATCATCATGACGAGAAAAAAAGCATAAAAGCACTTTCCGATATAAACCTGCAAATTGAAAAGGGACAGTTTGTAGTGGTATTGGGCCGCAACGGGTCAGGCAAGTCTACTCTTTCCAGGCTTATGAATGCCCTGATGCTTCCTTCTATGGGAGTTGTCCTGGTAAAAGGCATGGACACGAAGGATGAAAAGAACTTGTGGGAGATCAGGCGAACTGCAGGTATGGTGTTCCAGAATCCGGACAATCAGATAGTCGGGACAATTGTTGAGGAAGATGTTGCATTTGGTCCGGAGAACCTTGGTCTTCCTCCTGCCGAGATCCGGAATAGAGTGGCTGATGCGCTGGAAGCAGTAGGTATTTCGGAGTTCAAAGAGCATGCACCACACTTGCTGTCAGGCGGACAAAAACAGAGAATTGCCATTGCGGGTATTCTGGCTATGAAGCCTGAGTGTATCATACTGGATGAGGCAACATCCATGCTTGATCCTGTGGGACGGAAGGAAGTAATGAATGTGCTTAAAAAACTGAACAGGACTGAAGGGATAACCATTATTCATATAACCCACCACATGGATGAGGCAGCAGCGGCCGACAGGGTTGTTGTGATTAACAAGGGTCATATAGAGTTGGACGGCAAGCCTGAAATGGTTTTCTCAAATGTCGAGAGGATAAAGGAACTGGGCCTTGATGTACCGCAGGTCACAGAACTGCTGTATGAACTTAACAAGGAGGGGTTTGACCTGCCGCTGAATATATTGGATGTAGACGGGGCATATGAGCTGATAAGAAAACTGGCGGAAAATGCATAACCAAAAGTTTATCTGACAGACTTATATACCCTTATTCCCCCACTTTTTTCTATATCTTCAACATTGCCGAATTTATCAAGCATCATGCTTTTTAGGGCGGAGCCTCCTTTGTTGTGAAAGGCGACAAGCCATAATGCACCTCCTGGATTCAAGTAGGTGCAGGACTGTTCAATCAATTGTTTATTTAATAATTTTCCGGCTGCGATCGGGGGGTTTGAGACTATATCGTCAAACTTTGAAGGCGTCAGCTGGGTATAAAGATCACTTTTTATTGCAGTTATATTAAGGTTGTTTTTCATGGCGTTATGATTTGTATAGTCTATGGCTCTGCTGTTTATATCAATCATTGTAACATTTTGCATGGGGAATGCTGCCTTTAAAAAGAGGCCGATTGCACCATAACCGCATCCTACATCAAGTACGGAGCTCCCTGAGGGATAAAAATGTTTTATTATCAACTCAGATGCCTTGTCTACCTTTTGACCGAAGGCGAATACACCACTTACCGACGTAAATGTCAATGTTATATTTTTTATGGTATGTGTAAATGTTTTCTCGCGTATTTCCGACAAGGGCTCTGATGTATAGTAATGCTCACTCATAGACAATACCTCATGTATTTTATACCTTAAGGGCAAATTTATTGTTACGTATTAGTATTATGCTATTATTATACATAAAGAATTCGTAAACGCAACAGGTTTGAGGGCAGGTGCTTCACAAACCATGAAGAAAGCTACTGGCTTTGATATGCAGAATGGTGTATTATTTATATGAATAAATGAAAATTCCATAAATACCTCGGGAGAATGAAATGTCAATATTGATTGAAAATCTTTCACACATATATATGAAGGGGAGTCCCTTCGAAAAATCAGCCTTGAAAAACATCAACCTGACCATAAATGACGGAGAGTTTGTCGGGATCATTGGTCATACCGGATCAGGGAAATCAACTCTTGTTCAGCACTTTAACGGTCTGCTTAAACCATCGGACGGGAAGATAATAATAAATGGCATACCTGTCCTGGATAAAAACCTGAAAGAGTTAAGGCGTCTGGTGGGGATTGTTTTTCAATATCCCGAACATCAGCTGTTTGAAGAAACAGTACGCAAGGATATAGCTTTCGGCTTGCAAAAGCAGCAAATGAATG
>CALMWN010000219.1 GCA_937873555.1 uncultured Clostridia bacterium | reverse complement strand
ATCTGATGTTTGAGTCTTTTTCGTGCGTAAAACTTCCGATTCTTCCCTAAGAGAACTGTCCCCCTTTATGACCAAAAACTGAAACAGCTGTATAAACTATGAAAGGCGGGTATTCCCGATAAAGCCGGAAACATGTTGTGGATTGTGTATCCACGGCATGTTTCCTTTTATTTGGTCTGCAGCATATGAAGGCAAAGCTTGAGGGGCTCTATGCCGGACAAACTTTATGATTAGCCGTCGCTCTTTTCCTGCTCAGCAAATTTTGATACATCAATTTAAAATGTGTCTATTTACATATACTGGCTTCAATATTACCATAAGATGTATATGATTCCTGTATTTACGGTCAGTGCATGAGCCTGGTAAAGCGGTGATGGAATCGGTGTACGGATTTCTTTCAATTGTTCAAGTAAATTATAAGGAGGAAATATTTTTATGAGCAAAAAGAAAATAATTAGCCTGATCATGCCTTTATTAATGCTTTTAAATGTCCTGTACGGCATACCGATAACTAAAGTGCAGGCTGATGAACCCAAAGCCCGGTTTGACAATGCCATGACATGGCAGCAAAGAATATTTGGAAGCGGGGTTTCCGCTGCTTTCAATACCTTCAGGATCAATGACGATAACAGTATAACAATAGACAGTACCGGCAATGCAGGTACTAACGGTAAGATTTCCAACAACGCAGACGGCATAGCCTTTTATTATACTCCGCTTGATGCGGCAAAACCATTCCAAATCACCGCCAAAGCGCATGTTGAGGAATTTGTATCCGGAAACAATCAGGTTTCTTTCGGCTTGATGCTCAGGAACACCATAGGGGAAAATGAAGTTACCAAAGGGCATACCTCAAACTTTGTGGCTGTGGGTGCTTTGAACCAGAAAATGCAGGCGTTTTACAGGACGGGGACTGCAAATGAAGCGGATGCAAATGCAAAGCTGGCACCTCCGGTCACCTTGTCGGCAGTACTTCCTAAAGCAGGTGACGACTATATACTCAGTATTATCAAAACAACCGGAAACAAATGTATTGTCAGCTATGGTCCGCAAACAGCCGTGATTGATTCGGAGGGATTGTTCACAGGCGATGAATTCTATCTCGGACTATTTACCGCACGCAATACCAGGATCACTTTCTCCGATATAAAGCTTGTAACGGCTGTCAGCAGTATTTCCGTATCAAACCTGCCCTCGAAGACGGACTATATAGTAGGGCAGACACTGGACCTTGACGGTTTGAAGGTGTTGGCGGCATACTCCGACGGCAGTACCGAAGCTATTTCACCTAATGACTTCACCGTTACGGGCTATGACGGCTCAAAAGCCGGAAAGCAGACTTTGACGGTAAACTACGGAGGAAGAGCTGCGACATTCGATATAAATGTCAATCCTCTGGCATGCACGTCAATGAAGGTGTTTCACACACCTGCAAAAACCACTTATTACATAGATGATCAGCTTGACACCTTCGGAATTGAAATAAACGGAACCTTCAATTCAGGAGAAGTCAGGAAGATCGACCCTTCCGAGTACACCCTCTCAAATCTGGACAGCAGCACTTCGGGGGAGAAGACGATAACTGCGGTATTAAATGACGACAAGTCAATAGCGACAAACTTCAAAGTGACCGTACTGCCTTCCAAGATTCAGGACCTGGAAATCAGGAAGCAGCCGGTCAAAACACTCTATTATTTAGGAGACAAGCTGGACCTTGACGGGCTGGTAATCAGTGCATCATACATAGGAGGAAAAGTAATTCTCCAATCCGGTGAATATACTGTCGATAAATCAGGCTTTGACACTGATTCTCCAGGCCAGAAGACGGTAGTGATATCCTTCAAGGGAAAGGAGGTCAGGCTGCCGCTGACTGTCAAGGTTAAGGAAGCGATAGGGATTGCGGTCACGACCCTGCCGAAAACAACCTATTACACAGGCGACAGTTTTGACCCTGCAGGAATGGTTATATCAAAGTTATACGACAATCTGGACAATGAAGCCATGTTTCAGGCTGAATATACTATAGATTCATCGGCTTTAAGGAGTGATATACCCGGTGTATACAATATAGGTATAATCCCGGCAGATACCTCGCTGAAAGCAATTTTCCTGCCGGTAACAGTAAGGGAACAGACAACATATACATGGAAATCCATTGAATTCGGCCAGTCAACAAAACCGGGCACCAATACTGTTGAGCCTTCCAACCCAGGGACAGCGGACGGCACGATAAAGCTTACAGCCCTTGAAGGCGGAGGAAAAGTAACAGGAGCGCATGACGGCATATCCTTTTACTATACCGAAATAGATGCCGCCAAGGATAATTTTATATTATCTGCAGACATAAAAGTTAATGCATTTGCGAAGGAATCCCCGGACAATCAGGAGGCCTTCGGCTTGATGGCAAGGGATGCAATCGGGAAAAACGGAGACTCATCGGTATTCTCCTCCAATATTGTAGCTGTCGGAGGGTACAAAGGGACAACTCAGGCGTTTATGAGAACAGGCGTCAAAAATTCATCAGGAAATGAAGGCACTGTCCAGATTGGAACAGCGTGGAAGACGCCGAGACCGAAGCAGGACAATACATATCCTGCAGCCACATACAGGTTGACCCTCGCCAAGACGAATACCGGTTATACGGCAAACCTTAATGACTCGAAGGATAACACGGTTGTTTTCTACGAGCCTGATATTCTCAATATCCAGGATTCAAAGATATATGTAGGTTTTTATACTGCCCGTCTGGCAACTATTGAGGTAAGCAATGTAAGCTTTTCTGTGACGGCATCAGCAACTGATGCACCCAGGGTACTGCCCCCGCAAAAACCGGTTGCACCGGCACTGAATGCTGTTTCACTTCAGAGTGCTTCCAAAAGCGACTATACATTGAAAATCATGCCGAATGTCAACGGTACGGTTACAATAAAGCAGGGTGAAACCGTTATAGCGAGCGATGTATCCGTAGCAGCGAAAAAAGTGCTGCTCCAAAAAACATCCATTCCTGCAAACAGTGACACCAACTTTACTTTAACCTTCACCCCCGATGTAACTCAAACCTTGACTTCTTATGACAGGATAGTATCATACTTTACAGTCACAATGAAAACATATGAAACGGCTGACGGTGCAATATTTGTTTCGCCATCCGGTAAAAGTTCTGCCGCAGGAACCAGGGAAGACCCCCTGGATCTCGATACGGCAGTCAGGTATGTCAAGGAGGGCCAGACAATATATATGCTCGGAGGGACATATAACCGTACAACACCGGTTTCAATACCCGCAGGCAACGACGGAACTCCGGATGCGGTAAAAACCCTTGCAGCTTATAATGGCGAGACTGTAACCATAGACTTTGGTACCAGGGCCTCCGGATTTGCTCTGGCAGGCAGCTACTGGCACCTTTTCGGGATTGATTTTACCGGAGCAACGAGCTCAGGTCTCATTGTAGGAGGCAATTACAATAAAATTGAGCTTTGCGATACCTATGCAAATGCAAATACAGGAATGACAATAGGCCGTATAGGCTCTGTCGGGCGTGAAGCCTGGCCGTCAAACAACCTGATCCTCAATTGCGAATCGTATGACAACAAGGACGCGTCCGAGAATAATGCAGACGGCTTTGCTGCCAAGATCAACTGTGGAGAAGGCAACGTATTCAGAGGCTGTATCTCACATAACAACATAGACGACGGATGGGATTTATATACAAAAGCCGAAGTGGGGCCAATAGGCGCTGTTGTCATTGAGAACTGCATAGCATATAACGGTGGCGTACTTACCAACGGTTACGTAGGAAAAGGTGATAAGAACGGGTTCAAGCTGGGCGGAGAAGGCATTGCTGTTCCGCACATCATCAGAAACAGTATTGCATTCGGAAACGGGGCAGTGGGCTTCACAAGCAACAGCAACCCTGCTGTCCAGGCATACAACTGTGTTTCCTTCGATAATGCAGGAGCCAACATCAGCTTTTCATCCTATGAAAATATAAAGCCGCAGTTTAAAATAGACAACTTTGTTTCATACAGGAGCAAGCAGGGGAGTGCCGACAGATATCCTTCATATTCCGTAAGCGACGGCAACTACTTCAACGACGGAACCGTATCGGCAAACAAATCGGGTATTGTCCTTGATGACTCCAATTTCGCCAGCCTGACACCGTCTATACCATACAAAAGAGATGAAAAAGGCAATATAATCCGGGGTGACTTCCTGAAATTCATAGCTCCCAAAAGCAAGTAATCATTTGATACATACCGGGAGATTGTTTTGAAAAAAATCAGTGGATAAAAGCAGCTGCAGGAAGCGGGACGGGCATATTGTCCGTCCCGCTTTATCTGTGGAATCCGGATTAAATTTGTATACCCTCTGGCATATATGCGTAAAAAAGTTTAGAATTATGTATAGTAGATATTTCAACCAGAGTGTGTGAGGATGGGATTAACAGTAAAGCATATTGCCGTTAAGCCATGACTATTATGTTGAAGGATGTGAAGCGATGAATTCAAGAGAGAGAGTCATCAAAACCATAAACCACGAGGAGCCTGACAGAGTACCGGTAGGCGAATGGGGGATCGACCATGACCACGTCAGCAGAATAATAGGCCACCATACCTATTGGAGGAACAGAAAGGATACAACCATAGCGCTTTGGGATGGCAGAAGGGATGAGGTAGTAGAAAGCCTGAAGAATGATTATGTGGAATTAATTGAAAAACTTGATTATGACGTGCTTGTTGTTGACGTTGTCCCTCCAAAAGGATACAAGCATCCCGATCCTCCCAGGAAGACCGGCGAAGGTGTATGGGAGGATTCCGGCGGAAATGTATACAAATACGCGGCAAGCAATGATTCAATCATCTGCGTAAGCCATTCCGAGGGCAAGGAGGAGCTTGACGGCAAGGATTTTGAAGCTGCATACCGCAGAACGCAGATGGATGAGTCCATATTTGAGCTTATAGATTACATAGGGGACCGATATGGCAATGAAAAGGCAGTCCTTTGCAGGGACATAAACATATATGATGTGCTGATGAAGCCTTTTGGCGGCGACTATAACCACAAGCTCATACTATCTTTGACGGCGCCGGAAGAGATAAAGAAAATGTATGAGGTGGGGCTTTTATACAATAAAAAGATAATTGAGCACTGCGCAAAGCATAATGTACTGATATGCATGCAGGGCCATGACTTTGGCATGAACAGCGGGTGTATAATTTCACCGGACAGCATCAGGGAGATTTATTTGCCATTTATAAATATGGTGAACAGGGAAATTGAGAAAAACGGTATGATACCTTTTTATCACTGCTGCGGGAAAATATGGGACATAATGGATGATTTCATTTCTGCAGGCTATAAAGGTTATCAGTCCATACAGGCGTCTGCAGGAATGGATAACATACTGGTCAAGGAAAGATACGGTAAAGTGCTGACGCTGTGGACGGGTGTGCAGTGCGAAACTCTTGTAGAGGGAAGCATGGAGGATACCCGGAGGGAAGTGAGCCAATACCTGAAAACTTTGATGCCGGGCGGCGGCTTTATTTTCGGCTCCACAAACTCTGTCCAGTATGGAGCAAAGACCGACAATTACCTTAAAGCACTGGAAATCGTCAGAAAAGAAGGAGTATATAACAGATTTTGAAAATATAAAGGCTAATCCGGTATTTTTATGTTATACTTTAATAATTGCAATTTATTTTGATAACGAACAGTAAATCTAAACAT
>CALMWN010000218.1 GCA_937873555.1 uncultured Clostridia bacterium | reverse complement strand
TCGTCCTTTGGAGCCCGTACTCTCTCAGCTACATTGTTTGGCAGCACTTGCCATTCAACAGCATCTTGGAGAATTGAACTGATCAAACGGTGATGATGTAATACTGTATTCGATGATAATTTACCGGGCTCTCCGCTTTCCTTAAAGAATGTAGATATTCTTCCGTCCAGTGCTTTGCAAATTTCTTCAGCTGTTTTACGTGTCACTGGATTACCGGCCATAGCTCTGGAAATGGAATTTTCAGATACTTCTGAAACCTTTGATAGTTTCCTTTGAGTCATATTATTATTTTTGTAAGCATCTTGAAGCTCAAGAGTTATAACATATTTTTTATCCAGCCTGATACCAGCCTCCTTTAGGTTGGTATAAAAATCAATTAAATGCACTGGCTGCAGTTTGTCAAGCCGGATATGTCCGATGCAGGGCAGGATACGGGAATTAAGCAATTCTTTATATCTGGCTACCGTCTTGGGCTCCAACTCCGGTTCAGCGTATTTACTCAGCCATCGTTCACAGAATTCAGCAAATGTAACTTTTGAAGCATCCAAGTATTGTCCAGTTTCAACCTGTCGTTCAAACTCAGCAGCCAGCTTATCAAGTTCCTTCTCTATCTGTCTGGGAGTCAGTCCAGGATCTAGAGTAACAGTCTTTGTGGAGGTGAGCTTTGTGCCCTCGGTATTGTAACCTTTTGATACTGTTATTTGCCAGCTGTTTTTTCCTCTTTTCCGAATACTTGCCATAGGTTTATTCCTCCAATTTTTCCAGGTTATCAGCCCATTGCATAAGGCCCTTAATACTGTTCATTATAGCTGCTTGTCTTTTGATTCCATCATTCCATGGTGTTGTTGACTTGTTAAGAGAATCATAACAGTCCCTGATTATTGTCTTATCGTTATGAATTTCAAGCTTATAGCCTTTCGGTAGATCTTTAAAATCGTGGATCTCTTCGAAGCAGATATAAGTACCTATAAGAGATTCATAGGCATGGTCGGAGCAGCTGTATTCCGTCCTATATCCTTTCATATTCAGGGTCCGTATAACAGGTAATATCATTTCATCAACTTGAACAACATTTTCGCCGCGACAGCTCATAAGAGGGCACGGCACATACTCTTCTGGATAAAGCCCCTTTTCAAGTTTAATAACATCATCCCGGAACACTTCAAAGCAATCTAAACACAAATACATTCTGATCACCCTTTACTCTTTTATATCTTTCAAAATTTGTTTAAATACTTCAATATCAATATTTTTCAGTTGGGCCTTCTCAAGTTCTTCCTGAGCCTTTATCACCCATTTTTTAAATTCATTCTCTGAGTTTCTTTTAAACTCGGAGCTTTTACCCCTTGATTGTCTATTTTTTCTCGCATTCCTGGTATTATATGCTGTTCGATATGCACTCAAATATTTGTCATCCCGTATTTTTATGTAATAGCCTACATTTTTGCAATCATCACAATATTTTTCATCTGATCTATGAGATGGCACAAAAAGCTTTTTGCAGTTTTTATTCTCACATTCGGAAAATACAGTTCCGCTTTGTAAAAGCTTTACAGCAGCAAACACGCAAAAATTCTTTATTGTATCAGGAGTATAGCATTCAATTATTTGGTTATTTTTATCATGCAATGTATAAGATACTGAAAAACTAGTTCTAGTCAGCAATCTTCTTATGCTATGTCTTCCAAGTAATGCTTCCTTTGTATATTGCTGATACTCTCGAAGATTGTCTAATACATATGCCACTATAGCATGATTTTCATTTGTACAAACACATTCTTTCGCTTGACCACTGTATAACCTTTTTTCAATAGAATCAACGATCAACTCTCCGACATAATAATTACTCATAATGTATTTTATTTCTTCATGTGGGTTATCTACGGCCGCACTATCAATAGAGCAACTAATTTCAAAAGTGTCAATATCTTCAATAAACTCTATCAGCGCTTCGCGCATCCCAATAGTACCATTATCCCTTGTATGTATTACATAGCTTCCATTTTCAAAGAAAATATTCATTTCGCATTCCTCCATGTCGTCACTTGATATTTCAAATTATTAGTATGTCGTAAGAACGACTAGAAAATACCTAAAAACGATTGACTGATTTATAATGGTACTATACAATATAAATTGTCGTTAGTCAATTGATAAAATATAAAAAACGACAGGGGGAGGTATTTATGAGCAAATTACGTGAAGTGCTAAGAACAAAAGAAATTACACAATTTGAGCTTTCAAGGAAGTCAAATGTTACGCCGGCAGACATAAGTGCAGTATTAAACAACAAGAAGCCTTGTTTCCCTGCTTGGAGAAAAAGAATTTCCGAAGCTTTAGACACGAGTGAAGAAGAACTATTTCCGGAATATTCAAAGGAGGCTTAAGTATGGCACGAATGGTAACGATAGAAAAAGCAGTAGAACAGACACCCGGAATTACATTCCATGAATTGTACACTGGTTTACGTAGTGGGAAATATCCAGGTTTTCGTGCTGGAGGGCCTCGGGGCAGGTGGATAGTGGATCTTGACATGCTTGAAGCCAGAATCAAAGAACTAATGGAACAGAATGTTAAGGTAGAAGGCTCTCAGGAGGTTATACAGTACGGTAAGTTGCGGAAAATTCAGGGATAAAAATAACCGGCAGGTCCGGTAAGGCAGGTGAGTTGAATGAAAAACTGCAATTATGGCATAAGAAGGTGAGCGCTTGGCAGATGTGCAAAAGGAGAACGGCTATGTTAAGCTGGCAAACGAGATACTTGAGAATATTGCACGGTTTCCGCTTAACGGAACCCAACACCGGATAGTTGATGTGATTTGGCGCTATACATATGGATTCAACCGCAAAGATCATGAGTTGTCCGAAGGGTTTATATCCAAAGCAACAAATATTCACAGAAAACAAGTGCAGCGGGAATTGAATGAATTAATATCATGCAAAATGGTGCTTATAGCAAAAGAAGCAACATTTAATACATCAAGAAAACTGAGGTTTAATAAGGACTATGAGCAGTGGGTGGTAACGAAAAAGCTACCAGGTAACGAAAAAGAGGTCACAGCTAAAAAGTTACCAGATAACCAAATAGATACCCATACAGGTAGCGAATCAGTTACCTCCCCAGGTAGCGAATTAGCTACCCAAGAAAGACAATATTTAAAGACAATATTAAAGAAAGAATATTCTCTTGAAATTGAAAATTTCAGGAACAGGTACACTAATTTTTTACCAGTAATAGATGAGTACCTAGATATCTTAAGAACTACCAGGGCAAGTGGGAAGATAAGTGACAGTGTTATTGTCCGGGTTTACGAGGAAATGTTGAAGTTTTCGGTTATTGTTGTAAAAGCTGCCTGCCTGACGGTGATACACAGCCCGGCGCTCCATAGCAAAAAGGAAAATTATTTTTACGGCATTATGAGAAATACGAGGGCTGATGAAGCAGCCGAAAAGGTTCGTAAGTATGAAACACTGCAGCAGGAACACTCAAAGCCAAATGGAGAGTACCAACGGTTAAAGGAGCTGCTGAACAATGGAAGCTCAGGAATACAAGAGGCGGTTAGGTAATAGGGCCAGGGACATTATTGCTTACGGTTTAGGGTTAAACAAATATAAACCCTCTAAGAATGAGGCCTGTTGTGCTTTTCATAAGGAAAAGACACCATCGTTCAAATGGAATGAAAAGGGATACTTTTGGAAGTGTTTTGGGTGCGGAGAGGTCCTTGATATATACCGGTACTACACTGATTTTAAGGGAATGAGCTTTTTAGAGGCATTCAAAGAAGTTGCCGAAATGACGGGTGGTGAAGTTAAATTGTCAGTACATACAGTGACCGAATATAAAAAACCGCAAGTAGAAACTCATGACTTGAGTGCTGAAGCAATCAAGTATATGGAAAGTAGGGGTATCTCCGCTCAGACATTAGCTGATTGGAAAGTACAGGAACGCTCCTGGAATGGAAAAAGGTGCTATGTATTTCAATACTGGGACAGTACAGATGATATGCCATATGTCTCTTATCGTGAGATCGGAAAAGGCGGCCTAAAAGGTGGCTGTGAAAAGGATACCATGGCGATTCTCTGGGGAATGTGGCACATCGATGTCAATAAGCCTGTAGTTATTACCGAAGGTCAGCCGGACGCAATGGCCATATGGGAATCTGGATATAAGAATGTTGTATCGGTGCCATCAGGGAGCAGCAACATGACCTGGATTGACAACTGCTGGGAATGGCTTCAACAGGTTCAGGAATTTATTCTATTTGGAGATAACGATGATCCGGGAATAAAACTGATTAATGAACTGGTTATAAGGCTTGGTAAATACAGGACAAAGGTTATTCAGCATAAGCATAAAGATGCGAACGAAATACTGTACTTTCAGGGAAAAGATGAAGTTTTACGTCTCATCACCGAAGCAATTAACCAGGCTCCGGCAGGCATAATTAAGATGTCACAGGCTGAGTATACCCGTATAAAGGACAGGATCGACGAAGGAATACCCACGGGATTCTACGGACTTGACATCACTATTGATGATCTGCAGCCGGAGCAAATCTCTATCTTGGTTGGCAGAAACGGAGAGGGAAAAAGCACTGCTGTGTCCCAAATATCCTGTAACTGCATTAACAATAAAATTCCTTTATTTCTGTATTCAGGAGAGATGAGTACAAACAGGGTTTTGTATTGGCTATTCAGACAGGCCATTGGCGATGACCGGGAATATCTCGATTTTGTTAAAACAAAGTACAAGATAAAATCGGACATCAATCAAGAAGCTTTGCAGGCTTTAAGGCAGTGGTCGTCAGATTTATTTTACTCTTTCGACAAGACAATTTCCAATGTAAGAAAAAACACAAGTGATTTATTCGAAGTCATGGCAATAGCCGCAAAGAGATATGGCTGCAAGCTTTTTATTATTGATAACCTCATGAGCGCCTTGGAAGATAATGCTGAAAGTACAAATGCAGATCAGAGTAATTTTGTACAGCAATGTAAAGACTTTGCCGAAGCCTATCGGGTCCATGTAATGTTGGTGGTACACCCATCGAAACTGAAACGCAGAGGAGAACCCCTTGAAAAGGAAGATATAAGCGGCTCAAATAATATTCCGAATAAGAGCGATATTATCATATCAATTGAGAGGCAATACAAAGAAGATCGGGACTGTGATGCAAAACTCAGGCTCTTAAAGGACCGTGAAGAGGGCAGGTACAAAGAGGTAAAACTCATGTTTCAGGAAAGCACAAAGAGGCTTCTTGAATTCGAAGGTGGCGGCTTTAGGGAAATCGAGTACGATTGGAAGCGGTTTTTACAGAAGAAGAACGAAAAAAAGTGGTGGGAAACGGATATAAATGGCGATTGTCCTTTTTAGGAGAGGAGTATAACAGATGAAAGTAGAGCACGGATATGCAAATGAACTAAAGCGGGATTATAACCTGTCTCTTATACACATCTGACGCTGCCGACGAAGAGGATAGTGT
>CALMWN010000217.1 GCA_937873555.1 uncultured Clostridia bacterium | reverse complement strand
TGACAATGTAGCAGATATCTATGGAAAAGGTTTTAAAGCATTAGAATTATAGGGTGGGAAATATCGCCATTTGGGATGAAACGAATGCGATCGATTTGTCCCGCCGCTTACATTATTGGTTTCATTAAAGTACTTTTCTATGCCATTTGCAATGGCTTTCGCAAGTTCATCCTTAAAGCTGTCCTGACCTAATAATTCCCGTTCCTTTTGATTATATATGAATACGGTTTCAATGATAACTCCGGGGATTTTAGAGTAATTCAATAAATAGAAGCCGGGGCTGTTTTGAGGGTCGTGAACCGTTCTTTTTTTACCGTCTATCATAATGCTATTTAATGCTCTTTGGACACAGTAGGCTAGCATCTTATTTTGCGTAAATCGTTCATTATATAACACGATAGAACCGTCAGCGTTTAAATTTTTTATGTGACAATTTTCATGAATACTTAAAAATAGCTCGGCATTGCTATTGTTTATTATATTGACTCGTGCCTTTAAGTCCCTCAGGTGCCTGCTTCCGCCATCGTTACTTAAACTGTCAAGTGATTTATCCATATCTCTTGTTAGGATAACCTTGTAGCCCTTTTGTTCAAGAAAATCCCTTAGCCTTGTTGAAATATCAAGGTTTATATTCTTTTCTAAAAACACCATTCTTTGAAGTGCCCCCATCAATACCTCCATGACCCGGGTCTAGAACAATAGTCCTGGTGTAAGAGTTATTGAAGGTGTTTGTTGATAAATTTACTATTCTAAAGGATATTATCGAAGCTAACGCCACAGCAATTGTTATAAAGATTATTGCAAGTAACACCTTTTTACTTATATAAACAATACAGAATTTTTTCATTTTTACCATCTATAGTTCAAATATCTCTTATAATTCTATTCATCACACTGATAGTATATGTAAATGGACATCCTAAGCCGATAATTGCTTTTTCTGTTTACATAAATACAACATAAGTGTTATCAAAATCATAAAACAGTTTTAGAGAGCAATAATACTGTATTTTATATATCATCAAGCGGGGACGCTTCTTGGAAGGCTAATATTTTTACAAATGTATCAAAATTTATGCGTTGCTTTATATAATACAAAAAAACAAAAAATATTCCAATACCTTGATTAGATAATGTGCTAGCATATTATTAGCATATCATCAAACTTTTCAATGATTACTATTAAGTAAATTATAGATTCAAATTCATTACAGACAGGTGATATTACCATGAATCATCGCACACTAATTATCGGTGGCGGACTTGCAGGGTGTACTGCCGCGCTTGAACTGGCTAATAACGGCTGTGAGGTTACAATTCTTGAGAAGTCTGACAGAATTGGCGGCAAGGTGCGCCAATATGGGTGTAAAGCTGCCGGCCGATGCAATAATTGTGGTCTGTGCCTAGCGGGCGATCTTTGGAATCAAGTGGAAAATCACGGGAAAATCACTATAATCATCGGTTCCCGGTTGATTGACGTTCTGGGATCAAAAGGGGATTTTTCAGTAATATATAAAAGCGGAAAAGGTGTCTTAAGCCTTGATAGAATACAGGATATCATTGTGGCAGCGGGTTTTGAAGAGTTTTCAACCGTATCTTCCTCCAGTCTCGAGTTTAATACTGAAGATGGTATAATCAGCGGTCATCAGATGGAAGGGCTGTTTTCACGGAGGACGAATGACGGAATTTTCACCGGCAGTCCCGGAAGTATAGCCTTTATCCAGTGCCTCGGCTCCAGGGATGTCCGTGAGAAAGCGGCATATTGTTCAAGGGTTTGCTGCGGATATTCTACCAGAATGGCCAGAGTTCTTAAGTATTATTATCCTGAAGCTGAAATTGTATTCTTCTACATGGATTTGCAGTGGGTTGAAGCCGGGGAATACCTGGACCGCCTTGAAAATGAGGGGATCAAGTTCATCAGGTGCAGACCGGTGAAAATAAAGGCCGGAAAACCGAACAGGATTCAGTTTGAACAGCCCGGGACAGCGGCTGTTGTCGAGAAGGACTTCGATATCATTGTTCTTACTGAAGGAATCCATCCTGCAGAGAATGCGGAGCGGCTGGCTGAACTTTGCATGTTGAAGGTGGATAAAAGCGGCTTTCTGAAGAATGTGAAGGGTGGAGAACATACAGGAATATATCTGGCAGGTTGTATTTCGGGACCAAAGAGGATTGAGGAAGTGTATTCCGAGTCTTTGGCGGTGGCAAGAGTAATCTTAGGCCGTAAGGCTAATGACGGAGGGTCGCTATGAAGGTTGCAATCCTGGGCAAAAGCAGGTTTAACGGCATACTGAAAGAGCAGCTTTCGGAAGAAGGCCTGATACCTGTTTTATTTGAAAATACGGATGAAATAAAAAGTATAAGCGGTGAGATCGGACAATTCCGCATAAAGACACAGAAGGAGACAACTGTGGCAGGTTGTGTGATTGTAACCGAAGAACCAACGGAGTTTGTGGGCCTTGATACTATTTTTGATAATGGATTGCCCGTGGTAATCCTTCTTGATGATCCGGAAGAATCACCGGCATATATGACGGAAGCTGCGCTTGTAAAAGCAATTAAGCTGGCAGGGAAGCGGAAAAAGGTTTTGTATCTGTCAAAATTCGTAAGGACCTCGGGGAGTGGGCTTGAGAACCTGTATAAGGAGGCCAGGAACCTGGGAGTAGTGTTTGTCAGGTATGGCAAAGTTGATATCAATAGGGATAATGATACAGGTATATTCAACATAAGGTTGACTGACGGGTATGACGAAATCGGAATTGATACCTTTGCATTGATAAGAGCTGGAGAAGCAGCCATTGGCAGTAATCCGGGCAGAATCGCAAAATTGCTGAACCTTAAGCTTGATGAGGACAGGTATGTAAGTGGAAACAGCTATTTCCTGTCTCCTTCCTTAACGAGCAGGAACGGAGTATTTTTTCTGGGCAGCACTTCTGCTTCCAACCTTGAGGAGGAAATGCTCCGGAAGATTCGCTTTACAACATCGGCAATCAGGGCTGAAAAGGGTGAACATACTGAATTTGCCGAGGTTGACCCCGGAAAGTGTGCGTTTTGCTATACCTGCTACAGGGCATGTCCCCATGCTGCGATGGCTCCTGATTATGAGAATTCAGCGATGAAGAATTTGAATAAAGCATGTCAGGCGTGTGGAAT
Organism: uncultured Clostridia bacterium; assembly: GCA_937873555.1. GTDB lineage: Bacteria > Bacillota > Clostridia > Acetivibrionales > CALMWN01 > CALMWN01. The sequence goes on along the minus strand of CALMWN010000217.1, from coordinate 3,878 downwards.
ATGTGTTTCAGTATGTCCGGCTTATGCCGTAAAAATCAGTGGAAGGAATGTTGGCAGCGGATTTGCACCGAACACTTTAAAGGTGTACAGCTGCAAGAATTCCGGAGAAATTGCCCTGGGCAAAATCACCGGTGAAATGGCTGATGTTTATAGCAAAATCAGCGTCTCCACAGTTTCCTGCGGGGGAGAAATAACAGCCGAAAAAATCGTGGATGAATTGAAATATTATGAAAAAGTGCTTTGTGTGACTTGTATGGATGATGCTTGCAGGCACCATGAAGGTAATAAAAGATCCCGCCTGCAGATATCCAGGGCGAAGGAAATGCTGAAAGCCGCAGGACTGGACGAAAACAGGCTTGTGTATATGCAGGTATCCCATGCAATGCCATATATACTAAAAGACTGTATCAGGGATTTAGTCGGATAAACTTTATTTATCTGAATGGGGGTATTGTTTTGATAGTTGCAGAACAGAAACCTATAGAGGAAATCATCAGCTCGATTGAAGGATTTAAAAATATCGTGATAGCAGCCTGCGGGACTTGTGTGACCGTTTGTATGGCAGGCGGTGAAAAAGAGGCACTTAAGCTTGCTTCGGTATTGGAAGTGCAAAGAAGGGAAAACGGCAGTGAAATGCCGGTCAAGGTTGTAACACCAAAAAGGCAGTGTGATATGGAATTTCTGGATGATGCCGCCGATGAATTCGAAGGTGCAGATGCGATAATTTCCATGGGATGTGGAGCAGGGGTCCAGTTTTTGGCCGAGAGATTCCGCAGCAAACCGGTGCTTCCCGGGGTAAATACCAAATTTATCGGCGTAGCCAGGGAAATCGGTGTCTGGACAGAGATGTGCCAGGGCTGCGGCGACTGTATCCTTGAGAGGACCGGCGGGGTGTGTCCTGTTGCGAGGTGCTCAAAGAGCAATTTCAACGGTCCATGCGGCGGATCTTCAAACGGCAAATGTGAGGTGGACCCCGGAACAGACTGCGGCTGGCAGCTGATATACGACAGGCTCAAGGAGCTGGGCAGGCTGTACAGGATGTACGACATTATGGAACCCAAGGACTGGAGAAGCAGCCGGGACGGCGGACCCAGAAGGGTTGAGAAGAAAGAGGTAAGGTTATGACTGCGGGCAAAAGTAATCTACAGAGGGTGTTGGATTCAGGGCACTTTTCAGTAACTGCCGAAATTGGGCCGCCGATGAGCGCCGATGCCGACTTTGTGAGGAAGAGGGCAAAAGAACTGTCCGGAATCATCGACGCAGCCAATGTTACAGATAACCAGACTGCTATTGTCAGGATGTCAAGTATTGCGGCTTCCTGCATCATTCAACAGGAGGGTATGGAGCCGGTAGTTCAGATGACCTGCAGGGACAGGAACAGGATCGCAATTCAGAGTGACCTCCTCGGAGGATATGCACTGGGGCTTAAGAACCTGCTCTGCCTCTCGGGTGACCACCAGTCCTTCGGGAACCATCCGGGATCCAAAAATGTTTATGATATCGATTCCATACAGCTCCTGCAGGCTATGAACAGAATGAAGAATGATAAGGTTTTCATGAGCGGCAAGCCTACCAAAATGCCTGCGGAGTTTTTTCTCGGAGCCACTGCAAATCCTTTTGCAGATCCGGAGGAATTACAATTGATACGGCTTCACAAGAAGATAGCTGCAGGAGCGCAGTTCATTCAGACACAGGCCATATACGATGTGGAAAGGTTTGCGGGCTGGATGGAGAAGGTGAGGTCGTCAGGACTTCATAAAAAAGCGTATATCCTTGCCGGTATACTGGTAAACAAATCTTTGAAATCACTTGAAATGACAAAGAAAGTGGCAGGGATGGTGGTTCCTGATGCTAATCTGGATAGAATGAAAAAGGCTGCCAACCAGGAAGAGGAAGGTATTAACATTGCGCTTGATTTGATAAAGGATCTGAAAAAGATAGAGGGAGTAAGCGGAATACATATAATGGCTGTAGGATGGGAGAGCATTGTACCCACTGTTGTCGAACGGGCCGGCTTTCTTCCCAGACCCGGGCCAATTAATATAAGATAGTTACATCATACAGTCATCAGGAGGCTGGATTTATATGCTTGATTTGAATTCCTTGGACCTTGAGTTTAAAAACAGGGTTGCATCAAAGCCCGGAGGAGAAAAGGCAACCAATTGCTTTCTGTGCGGCACCTGTACGGCAGGTTGCCCGGTCAGCAGTTTGAACAATGAATATAACCCAAGACGCATCATGAGGATGATACTTTTGGGCATGGAAAAGGATGTACTGTCATCACCCCAACTCTGGCAGTGCAGCCAGTGTCATACCTGTGTGGCGCATTGTCCTCAAGACGTGCGGTTTGCGGATGTAATGAGGGTTTTAAGGGAACTGGCGCTTGAGGACGGTTATATATCCAGGGAATTTTTAGAGGAAGTCGAGAAAATCGACAGAGAAATAAGGCAGGAAAGAATCGACAGGGTCAACAGGCTGCAAAACAACAGGTAGAATTTCTGTTTCACCCGTGATTTATTTTACCTGCATTACCGATATCGGAGGATGTGTATGAAAAAACCAGTACTTGTTTTAGGCGGAGGCATAGCAGGTATACAGTCGGCGCTGGATTTGGCCGAAATGGGGATTCCGGTGTTTCTTGTAGAGAGCAGCCCCAGTATTGGCGGAAGAATGGCGCAGCTTGACAAGACTTTTCCTACAAATGACTGCTCGGCTTGTATACTGGCACCAAAGGTAACCGCATGCTACAACCACCCGTTGATAAAGACTTTAACCTGGAGCGAGCTGCAGGAGCTGAAGGGCGAGGCACCGGATTTTACTGCAGTCATAAGAAAAAAAGCTCGTTATATAAATGAAGAGCTGTGCAAGGGCTGCAATGACTGTACCCTCGAGTGTCCTATCGAAGTGAAAAACGAATTCGATATGGGGCTTGGCAGTCGTCACGCCGTTTACAAGCCTTTTGCACAGGCAGTACCCAATAAGGTTACCATAGACAAGAAAGGAACATCACCTTGTAAATACAGATGCCCTGCACATATAAACGCCCATGGATATGTGGCTTTGACCGGACAGAAAAGGTACGGTGAGGCTCTCGCTCTGATAAGAGAGGTCACACCCATGGCAGGTGTTCTGGGAAGAGTCTGCTTCCACCCCTGTGAATCAAAATGCAGCAGGCAGTATGTGGATTCACCCATAGCAATAGCCTCGCTCAAGCGATTTGTTGCAGACTATGAAATAAAGCAGGGGAAAGCTCCTGAAGCGAAACCTGTTGAAACGTCCAGAAGCCAAAAAGTTGCAGTCATAGGCTCCGGGCCTGCAGGTATAAGCTGCGCATATCAATTAGCCCTGGCGGGTTATCCGGTTACAGTGTTCGAGGCTCTTCCCGTTCCGGGAGGAATGCTCAAAGTGGGAATTCCTGATTACCGCCTTGATAAAAAAATACTAGAAAGAGAAATTGGTATCCTGACCGGAATGGGAGTCAAAATACGCTGCAACACACCCATAGGCAGTGAAATTACGCTCGATGACCTGCGTAAGGAGGGTTACAGCGCATTTTTCTTAGGCGTAGGCGCTCACAAGGATATGAAGCTGGGTATTCCCGGAGAGGAAGCAAACGGAGTTGTACCCGGTGTCAGGTTTTTAAGAGAGCTGAATCTCGGTAAAACACCCAAGATCGGCAGGAAGGTGCTTGTCATTGGCGGCGGAAACGTAGCCATGGATGCTGCGCGCTCGGCTGTGCGGCTTGGCTGTGATGTGACCGTCGTATACAGGAGAACCGGGCAGGAAATGCCGGCAAATACATGGGAGATAGAGCACGCTAAAGAGGAAGGCGTCAAATTCGAATACCTGACTGCACCTCTGAAGGTTGTTACGGATGG
>CALMWN010000216.1 GCA_937873555.1 uncultured Clostridia bacterium | reverse complement strand
ATCAACACCCCACTGTTTGCTTGGCCACCGTGGGCTGCTACCTGTGGATATTATAATTTGCCTATCATGTTTTTTGTTTTTGTTAGTTGCAAATGATATTATATGACTATCTGCAGTTGAGAAATATGCATCCAGAGCATCATCATCAATGCCAGATAATTGCAGCATTTCCTTGATACTTTTGGAATGCGTTTTCACATTGAATATCTTATTAAGCAAGCTATAAGACTTATTTATGTTTATATTTTTTGAGACAAACATATTAATGTAATGAGATGGCTTATTGCATTGCAAGTTAAACACAATATCATACTTATTATTGCGCGCCAATTTTACTGTTTTTATAAAACTTGACCTAACTACATAATCATCTACATAGCCTGTGTCTTCATATAGTGATTTACCTATATTACTAGTCACCATAGTAATGTGTGCATCGGGGTAGAAATGTCTTATTGCCCGGAAAGTCGGTTCCAGAGTCACCAAATCTCCCAACGCACTAAATCTGATAATCAATATATTCATTTCATGAACCATTCGACAATCCGTCTGCAGGCATCACCGGAGCCATAGGGGTTGTGTGCTTTGGACATCGTCTTATATTCAGCCGGGTTATGCAGCAATCTCTGTACTTCAGCTATGATTATTTCAGGCTCGGTACCGACAAGCCTGACCGTCCCGGCAGCAACCGCCTCTGGACGCTCAGTGGTATTCCTCATTACCAACACAGGCTTGCCTAGACTTGGTGCCTCTTCCTGAACACCACCTGAATCAGTAAGAATCAGGTACGATCGGCTCATCAAATATACAAACGCTTCATATTCGAGAGGTTCTATCAGGTGAACATTATCAATGCCAGAAAGCATTGTAAGCACCGGTTCTCTTACATTTGGATTGAGATGTACCGGGTAAACGATATGCACTGTAGGGTTTTCACGAGCTATCGTGCATATTGACTCGCAAATATTAACAAAGCCTTGTCCGAAATTTTCGCGCCGGTGGCCTGTAACGAGAATATATGTACAACTCTCGATATCAAACGGCAAGGACATCAAAGCAATAAGCTTCAATTTTAATTGTGCGTTACTGGATATATTTTCGATTACAAGAAATAAGGCATCAATCACGGTATTACCAGTGACAATTACACGATCGGGAAGGACATTTTCTTTGATCAAATTCTCCGCAGACTCTTCCGTCGGGGTAAAATGATATTCTGCGAGGACACTGGTCAGATGCCTATTAGCTTCTTCTGGCCATGGTGAGTAGATATTACAGGTCCTGAGTCCGGCCTCCACATGTGCTATTGGTATTTTGGCATAATATGCTGCCAAAGAAGCAGAAAGCGTAGTAGTTGTGTCGCCATGAACAAAAAGAATGTCGGGCTGATACACTTTAAAGACCTGACGAAGACCAACCAGAATGCCCGCTGTCACATCATATAGATCCTGATAAGGTTTCATAATATCGAGATCAAAATCAGGCTGGATGTCGAACAACTGCAGAACCTGATCGAGCATTTGCCTGTGTTGGGCGGTTACACAGACCTTAACCTCAAAGTAGTGAGGGTACTTTTTAAACTCCTTGACCAAGGGGGCCATCTTTATAGCTTCAGGTCTGGTACCGAATACTATCAATATTTTTTTCATAACAACTCTTTATACGCTTGAAGTGTTGAATCAGCTATAACATTCCAGTCAAAGTTCTGCCGTACTATCTCATAAGACTTTTCACCCATAGCCTTGTAGTCCTGAGATAGAATCATATCAATTTTTGCTGCCAGATCTTCCGGATCCCGGGGACGGCAGAGATACCCGTTATGACCATCCTGTATCAATTCAGGAATCCCCCCCACATCAGTGCCGACAAGTGCAAGAGATGCACCCATTGCTTCCAAACCACTTATACTGGTTGCTTCCATCAACGATGGAAGTATCGATATATCAGCAGCACTGTAATAATCTATGATCTCTTCGTGCTTTTTAGATCCAAGCATCCAAAATCTATCCGGGAAATACTTGGAAAGATTGTAGTGTATTTCACGATATTCCTCCCCGTCACCTATTATAAGAAGCCTAAGATTGGGATTGTTTATGTACCGTGTTGCCAAAGAAAGATACTTCACTCCGTTCTTCTGAACCAATCTCCGAGTCACAATCGCAAGCACATCGCTGTCAACAAGGCCGAGCGACAACCTGATAGCACTTCGCTTCCCCTCATTTCGCCTGAGCTTGCTACTGATAACACCATTTGGGATGTATTTCATTTTTGCTGAAATAGGAAATGGAACGTCCAGAAGCTCTTTGCTTGGGGCAAGAAACATACTGGGTTTCTTGAATAATCTTTTCAAAACACGAATTCTGTAACCACCCTTTTGGATTCTCTTGAGATATCCAGATGTATGATTAGTAT
>CALMWN010000215.1 GCA_937873555.1 uncultured Clostridia bacterium | reverse complement strand
TATAAAACTTTACTGTGCTTAATGTCAAATATTCTTAACTTAATGACATTGGGATTTTCCCGGAGTTTTTTTTGCGCTTTTTTGTATTACAATTTCTTTACATATAATTGCTAAATGTTGACTGCCAAAATACCCGATGATATAATGATTTTGAATCAAGATAGGTAAATTACGCCAATCTTGGGCAAAATGTAAGAAAACCGGATTATTTTAACAAGGGTGAGGCGTGGTCCGGTTTTGGCAAGTCAACAGCTTCTCCCAAAAATACACAAGGAGGATTTGAGAGTATGAGAAATCTCAGAAAGTACTTTGCGGTATTTGTAGCAATAGCATTGCTTTTAACTGCTATAGCTCCTGCTTTCGCAGCAGATACTGCAACAACTACAGCTCCAGCGGCTCCGGCAGCTCCATCAGACTCAAAGGTCTGTGAGACTATCGGAATGCTTCAAGGGGATGGCAGCGGTGTAACAGCTGATTATCTCGCAACTACACCGTCAAAAATTCAGGCAGCAATCATGTTCCTCAGACTGAAAGGTCTCGAAAGCGAAGCTAAGGCTTTCAAAGGAACAGAGAGCTTCAATGACGCCGATAAGGTTGATTGGGCTGAAGGTAAGGCAATATTGGCTTATTTGAAGGCAAACCCGAAACTCGGTTTCGTTGGTAATCCGGATGGATCATTCGATCCTACTGCTGCTATAACAGCTCAGCAGTATTACAAGATTTTACTTGTATCTTTGGGTTATGTAGAAGGTACTGACTTCAAGTATGAAGACGTTATCAAATTTGCTGACTCCAAGGGTTTGAAGAAAATCGCAGCAGTTACAAAGATCACAATCAATGACGTTGCTGTAGCTACAGTTGAAGCTTTAAAGGCTAACACAAGCGATGGCAAGAAGACTCTTATCCAGTCATTGATAGACGCTAAGGTTGTTGATTCAAAGAAGGCAGAAACAGCTGGTTTGGTTGGTTCCTCAGGTCCTGCTACAACATTCGCCCTGAAGGTTAAGACTGCAAAGAGCCTGTATGCTGACTTCGACGGCGTTGTAGCCGACACTTCAAAGGTTGCTGTTACAGTAACCAGAGACGCAGGTATCGCTGTTACTCTTACGGCTACTTTTGATGCTGACAAGGGTGGAGTTGTTCTTTCACAGGCTTCCAACCTCGTTGCAGGTGAATATAAGGTAGCTATAAAGAATGACACAACTGACCTCGGAAGCAAGACAGTTACAATTGAGGCTGAAAAGATAGCTAAGATTGAAATGGTTACAAAGCAGATTACAAGAAGAAGTGATTCTGACGGTGTTGCTTACTACAAGGTAACCAACCAGTACGGTGATGATGTTACAAAGAGCCCTATGGCTTCAAACATCACTTGGAATTCTTCACTCGGAACTGCAAATGGTGCTTCCATAAGCTCTGATAAGGGTACTTTGACATTCCACAAAAACGACAATACAGGAACTGCTTTAAGTGTTTACATGGGGTTATTGAAGGATCAGCAGACAGTTGTTGTAACTGCTTATGATTCGGATTCCAATACAGTTATGAATGATTCACTTACAGTTTCAAGCACCATCGGTGATATCCAGAGCCTTAAGCTTCTTGGCTTATCCAATAAGGACAAGAAGACTTATCTGGAAAAAGCAACTACCGACGTGTTCTATATTGACTTCGAAGCAAAGGATTCCACTGGAAACCTTGTAACTGATTATGAAATATTCCACAATACAAACTCTTTCAAGTTGAGCCCTGGAACATCAACTGAGTCAACGATTGCATATGCAGAAGTTGTTCAGGATCCAGACAACAACAAGAATGCAAAGATTCAGGTTAAGGTTCCCCAGGCTAACGGTATCGCTGGTACACAGGTTATATCCGCTATATCAATCACAACCGGTAAGTCTGCTTCTATCAATGTAGAAGTTAAGGAAGGTTCAGTACTGCAGCAGTTCGTACTGCAGAAACCTGCACAGGATGTAGCAGTTGGCGACGGATTTGTAGAAATACCTTATATCGCTACCGACAGTAACGGAAATCCTCTTACCGACTACTCAAAGATCAAGAGAATCTCCGGTTCTACAGGTGGAGTTTCCTTCTCAGGTATCGACTCCAGCAACATAAAAGAAATTCAGAATCCTGATGGATCCTACAAGCTGCTGGCTGATTTCGGTACTTCGAAAACTACATTTACGCTTTCAGCTACAGTTACAACCACAACTACAGTTAAAATGAGCACTATGTCCGTAAGTGTTAAGGATGCAGCAGCTCCAAGGACTATAGTTGGTATTGATTCCGGCAAGTTCATACCTGCTCTTGTATATGCCAACGGAAACAACGGTTCTAAGACAGGTGACAAGCTTGACAAAATCAAAATCAATGACCAGTATGACAGACCTATAAACCTCAGGTTCTATTCAAACAAGTTTGCTGAATTGAACAACAACACTTTGACAAACTACTACTACTTCATTTATGCTACTACTTCTGATGCTTCAGTTATAAGCTTGGGCTCCAGCACATACAGCATTTATGACAATGTTTACAGAAAAGTTATCTATGGTAAGGATGACAAACTGGAAATGTATGCAGGACCTACTACCGGTTCAGCAACTATTACAGTTAAGTTGATGAAAGCAACATTCCAGCCAAGCGGAGCAACTTACGGTGACAACGCAACTATAAACACTTCTGATTCTACACTGTCAACTTACTGTAAGGAAGTAGACTCCAAGACCTATACTTTCTACAATGTAGATAAGAAGGATATTAGCAGCTACTTCATCGATTCAGTTGACCCGGTGCTTTATGCAATGGGTGACGATGCAGTTGTTAACAAATACAACCACACAGGTTCAAAATTGAGTTCTGATGCTTCAGCTGAGTACAGATATGGTAGTCTAGATCAGAATATCAAAGATACTTATTTTGGTGAGTACATGTCAGATGCCAAGGTTCGTGGCAAATACAACGGGATGTCCGTTGAACTTGCTCCTGTTGACATCTTAAGCTATGCTGTAAGCGATCCTGATAAATTCGGATTTGTTCTTGAAGCAAATGACAACAGAACCAAAGTTACTACTGCAAACCCTGTAAAATCAGGCGGAGACAGAAAAGTATTTGCAAGATACGTTGATGACAAGTCATACACAGGAAACCTCACAGCTGTAGTAAGAGGCTATAACAATGTAACTACAACAGTATTTGCAGCTTTGACTTCCAAACCAAGTGATACTGATAAGGCAATGGCTAAGTCAATCGATGTAGACTTCAATGATCCGGCACTTGCGATGACTGACACTGCAGGTTACAATGTATACTACAGACCGTTTGTTAAGTATGGTACCAGCGGTGACATTTATAAGACATCAGTTACAAGCGCTAATGCTAACCTGTTGAACAAACGTATTACACAGTATAGTATTGACAGCCATCTGCGTGGTATTACAGTAACTACTGGAACTACTACAATCAACAGCTTCAATAATGTAACAAAAGCTTACTCCGCGAGCAAGCCAGGAGTGTCATATGACGCTTATGGATGTAAGTTTGACGGTGGAGACAAGTTCCCGACACTTGCAGCTGACCCGAGCGGTTATGCTGTAGCAAGAGCAGGAATATACTTCTACGTTAAAGACCAGTATGGTAAGAAGGCAATTGCTCCTTCTAATGTAGATGTAGTTGTTACAGACGCAGCTGGTGCAGTTAAGGCTGGATATACCTATAGCACAGATACCGGTATATTATCAGGTGGTGCTCTAGCATCCGGAGATGTTGTTGCTCTTACTGCATACACTGGTAACGGTGTAAGTAAATCCATAAAGATTTACGTAGTAGATGATTACGTTCCATCTACCAACACAGGTTTGGACTACACATTAATGCACAGGTAAGAATAAACAGATAAAAGCCCTGCGGACTTCAGTCCGCGGGGCTTTTTTTTTGCTGTGTTAAACATTAAATTTTTATTAAATATTTCTTTAAACATACAAAATGACTTAAGTATCGTATATAATAATTATTGTGTAGAGGTTGTTTTATTTTACACTATACATATCAATTATTATTAAAAGGGGTTAAGAGAGTATGAAGGTTAAAAGAGGCATTGCCATCGCACTGTTATGCACTTCACTGGTTTTCAGCCTGGGAGTAAAAGCTGAAGAGCCTGCCCAATACAATTTGAAAAGCCTGCAGGAAAGGCTGATAAATGAAAGCCCTGATGTGAAGGTTATAGATATCAATACAAAGCTTTTGGATGTTAAATATGCGCAGAGTATCAAGGATTACAACGACTTAAAGGATACGGCAGACAGACAGGAAGATACACTAAGATCAAAAGAGTCTTATCTTTCAACTGCAAAGGAACAGTACAGGGCTGCAAGAAATGTTGGAGAAGCTGCAGCAGCAAGCAGCAGTGCCGAGCATTATCTTGGTGCATATAACCAGGAGCAGCAGAGACTGAGAAATATAGTAAAGTCTTTGGCTAACAGCGAGAAGACGCTGGAGCCTGTCATGCTTCAGCAGAAGCAGGCGCAGCAGCTGAAAGCCAATCAAATAGGAAATGCGAAATATGCTATACAAACAGATTATTATAACCTGTATGTGATGAACAAGCAGTTGGAACTGGCTAAAGGGGATTATGAAAATACTTTAAAACTGCTGGACACAGAAAAGTTGAAAGCAAATTATGGCATGACTACAAGAATCAATATTGAAGATCTGGAGAGTAAGAAGCGTACACTGGAAAGCTCAATTAACGATTTGAACAACAATATTGAACTTGCTACAGAGAACATGAAGACGAAACTAAATATACAGGTAGAGAACAACCTGGATATTAAATATCTTCTACCGGATATTGAAGATACAAAAAGCTATAACCTGGTAGTATTATTGTCAAATTTCAGAGCTAATAATACTGATTTACAATCACAGCAGCTCAATACAAGAATATATAAGGATATATCCGAAAAAATCAGTATTGCATACAGTGTTGACTATGATTTGTTCTTAACTCCCAAGCCACTTAACGATGAAGACAGAGCACTGGTTACAAGCTCCAATCTTGATTATCAGAAGGCACAGATAGATGAACAGACGGTAAACAGAAATATGGAATCTAATGTGAAAAAAGTATATTTTCAGTATAAGAAGGCAGTATTGGATTTGAACTCTGCAAAGGAGAATAAAAAGCTGCTTGAACAGAAGAAGATCGTAGCAGAGGCTAATTACAATCAAGGGCAGATCAGCAAGCTCCAATACGACTTACAGATACAGGACTTGAACAGAAGCCTTCTTGATGTGGATAAGGCGGTAATTGCGTTCGAGAATGCAAAGGTTCTCATAGATATGGTGAATCAAGGTATATATGTGAAATAAGTTTTAAGGGGTTATCAATGTGTTTAATAATGCTCAGGATTCCTGGTATGCTATTTTTGTTCTGACCGGTGAGGAAGATAAGGTAAAAGAGCGTCTTAAATATCGTTTTAAGGACAAGCTAAGGATACTTGTACCAAAAAGACGTATAAAGGAACGGAAAAACGGAGAATGGCATCACAATATCAAGACTCTGTTTCCGGGATATGTACTGGTAAACGGCAGCGTCAGCCAGGAGGATTATTGTAACCTTCAAGGCGTACCGGGGCTGATAAAGATGCTTAGGAGCGGACATACACCGCTGGAAATAGATAGCTATGAAATGGAAATATTGAACAGATTGATTTGTAATAACGAAACTATAGGATTTTCTAACATACTTGTAGAAAATAAGAAAATAGTGGTGGTTGATGGCCCGCTTCTTTCCCTTGAAGGTCAAATAGAGAGCATTGACTACCGGAAAGGAAGGGCAAAAGTACGGCTCGATTTTTTAGGTGAAGCAAGAACTGTTGACCTGGGGATATCGGTCTTACAACCTGCTTAAACTTTCAATATTATTTATGGAAACGAGTATATTGACACACGCTGCACATGGTGCAGATTAAAAAAAGGGGCTGAGTGTAACTCAGCCCTCTTCGATTGTAAAGGCAGCGGTATCAATCCATTCCTGTTTCAGTATCGACCACCAATCCTGTGCCAAACCTTTAAGTACGTACTCATATGGCAGCCAGCCATACCCGTCTTCGCCCCATCCTTCACCCCAGGAGTTTCTTATTAGCAGTGCACCGGTTGTACTATATCCGGCAGTATTATTCTCTATCACTATCGAATCGTCATAACCGACAGCTGCCACGGCATGGCCACCAAGAAGCTTTTCATTCCTGGCAGGAAAAGGTATGAGCCCTTTATTGTCAGCCTGCCTTATTGAACTGTAAACTGTAAAACCGAATGCTGCCGGAATTCCTGCAGCGATATATTTCTTTATACTGTAAAGTATCTGCTCCCGGGTTATATTTGCTGCATCATGCCGGAAATAGCTTATGCACTGGTAGTTCTGCGCAAAGGCGTAGCAAAAGGCTCCGGGCTCTTCATCAAACTTGGAGGTTTCATAAGGATAATGTTCCTCAGGGGGTATTCCAAATAGAGTAAGCGCTCCCAGGGTAGCTTTCAGGTAAGCGCCGGTATCACCTTTTAAATGCAGCAGATTTCTTGTGACCTTATAGAGAAAAAGCCGTGATGCATCAGTATATCTGTCAAAGGACTTTCTCTCAAAATATTCGACAATACCTGCAACAGCATGTGCAGTACAAGCGCCTATGTCTCCTTGATTTTCAACAGGTGAGCACCACTTTCTCAGATCTGCCTTTTGAGGGAGGCCGTCTTCCGTTCTGCTTTTTAGTCTGGATAAAATGGGTTTTATCTTCTCATGTGAATCGGAGTAATCCCTGATATCAGGGTAGTCAGGCAGCCAGCCAAATTTATAAGGAAGAAAATTAGCCATACAAACACCTCACAAAAATAATAATATTACATAATATGTAATATTATAACAAAAGTCAACATATTATACAATAATGTTAATTAATTTTACAATAATTTATTAATTGTATTGACGTGTGTAATGTGATGCTATAAAATTATATTGTTCAATGTATGAACGCTTTACAAATTCTGAACTTTCCAGACGGTGTTTCGGCCCGGCTTTGAAAGTAGGATGCAATAGATATTTTTATGCAGGACGTTTAATTATTGACGTTCATGGGCGAAGCTTTGCTTTCGAAGCATAAAAGTATCTATTTTTTATTTCAGGGAGAATCGCTAAATGCAGAATGAAGTTGAAATTTTGAATAACATAGAGAAGAATAAGAATTCCACTCAGCGTGATATAGCAAAAAATACAGGTATGTCACTGGGAAATGTGAACATTCTTATCAAGCGGCTTGTCAGGAAGGGTATGCTTAAAGTTGAACGTTTGACGCCAAAGACAATAAGGTACATATTGACTCCGGAGGGGCTGAAAGAGAAGGCTGAAGCCACATACAGATATGTGGTCAAGTCCTATAGATTTATAAACAACATTAACGACAAAATTGACTTTTTGCTGAACAGCCATAAGATAAGTGAAATGGGAGAGGTTATCTTATTCGGAGATAATGACGAAATTTGTGAAATGCTTGAAGAAAAATTTAATAAGCAAAACATAACTTACGTATATACCAATCATATAAATGATATTAAAGCAAACAGCCTGAATACAGTTTTTGTATGGCATCCGAATTATATAGAACAGCTTATGGAAAGCAATATGGAGTTTGTCAATCTTCTTGACAATATATAAAAAATCATCCGGGGTCAAAAACATGGCTAAAGTAATAACAACAACTTCAAGTAAACATAAAAAAACAAAAACGCCTGCTATTTCTGAAAAAGGATTGGGTATTTACAGGAAGACACTTTTAATGCTTTTGTCAATAGTGATCTTTTACCCTTCATACCTTAAGGGGCTCTTTTTTGAAAATGAACAGCTTCCTGCGGAGGTGTACATACTTGCAATTTTCCTGGCTTTTTGGGTATACAAAGCGCTGAAGAAAGACAACCGCTTTCTGGAAACAGCGGTAGACTATGCTGCCTTTGGCCTTTGCGGGCTTTATTTCATTACCGTATTCTGGGCCGTGGGGGCACATCAGGCTATTTCCGAATGGCTTCAGTACTGTATGTATTTTGCTGTTTTCTTTATGTTATCAGAGCTTTTGACAACCTTAAAAGCGCGTATAACAGTGCTCTCCGTGATAATCGCTTCTGCTCTCGGCGTATGTATTCTTGGTTTTGATGCAATTGCCGGTGAAAGAATCATCAAACCTTTGAATTCATTACTCTCAAGCAATGGCAATCCAGTATTTTTCGGGCTGTTTGTCGACGGCAGGATATATTCTACTCTCCAGTATCCCAATGCACTTGCATCCTACCTGATGGCGGTATTTTTCATTATAATCGGAATAACTGTTATCACAGAAAAACCCTGGATAAAAGTGTTTCTTTCTTCAATAAACAGCATCATTCTGGTGACATTTTTATTTACTCTGAGCAGAGGTGTATTGCTCCTTTTCCCAATAGCATTAGTACTCTTTGCAGCTGTGATTCCTAAAGGGTTCAGGGTGGAAAGCGTAATATATGCTTTTGCATCATTCACAGCTGTGGCGGTCGAATCTTTCAAGCTATCAGGCTATATTTCAAACCCTGCAGGCAATGAAAACAAAATATGGTTATGCCTGGCGCTTGGAATGTTGATATCCTCAGTTTTGACATTCGTTCTGCTCTACGTGATCCACTGGCTCAATTCCTTGAGCTGGAAAGTATATACAGGCTTTTTGGTTTCAATCATTATTATAGGGCTGGCGGCAGGGCTTATAGCATTAAATACCCCTGCGCCTCTCGCTTTAGAGCACTCTTCAACAGTAAAGGGAAAGGAAGCATTCAACAAACAAAGTCTGGGGCTGAAAGGTGGTGTCGGATACAAGCTTTCATTTACTGTGAACGCTTCATCCTCAGAAGCGAATAATGAAGCTTACCAGATACGTATAACCAATAAGAACGAACGAGACATTCTGTTTGAGAGGGAAACTCCAGTACTTAACTATGAAGGTAAGGCTACCAATGGAATTGAAATCAAAGAGATACGCTTCAAGGTACCAGCTGACAGCCAGGTGGTAAATATTTATTTTGCGAATCCCTATGAGAAAGCTAGGCCGGTTTTTGACAATGCAACGATTTTCGAATCAGATACCGGAAAACTGGTAGAAAATTTGACATTGAAATATAAATATATTCCTAACAGCATTTCCTCAAGGTTTGAAGACGTAGGAGCCTCCAAAAGTGCAATCGAAAGAGGTATATTTTACAAGAACGGTTTGAGCATGTTCCGGGACTACTGGCTGCTGGGAGCAGGAGGTGGCGCATGGGGTCTTCTTTATTACATGTACCAGCCATACCTTTACTGGTCAAGGCAGGCTCATAATTACTTTCTACAGGTGAGCATCGGAACAGGAATATTTGGATTATTATGTCTGCTGTCCCTCATAGCATCTATAGTTCTACTTTACTCTTCAAAGTTTATTAATAAATCAGATGTAGCTGTAAGTGACAGGATATTACAATCTGCATTGCTGACAGGCATATTAATGATGTTCGGTCATTCCGTCATTGACTTCGACCTGTCGCTATCTGCAGTATTTTTAATGCTATGGCAGCTTATAGCAGTATTTACTTCCTACTTTAAAAGTCATAGTGAAGAAATTATTACATCACATAAAACTAATAATAAGAGTTCAATTCTTATAAATATTCAAAACATGGTAAGGGTAAAAAGGTTGAAAGTCTACCCAATGATACCTGCCATACTTATCTTGCTTGTGCTGCTTATTCCATTTAGCTTTATGCAGGGGCTGAAAAGCGCAGAGAAAGCGGCTGCTTTTGGCAAAAACGGCAATATGGCCTCAGCCGCAAAGTATATGAATAATGCCATGAAGCTGGACCCTTTCAAGCCAGAGTATAAAGTAGACTATGCCAACTATCTGAATTATCTCTCATCCAGCAGTAAGAATGTCACTCAGACAGAAATGAATTATTCCATTAGCCAGGTCAGAGAAGCAGAGAAAATGAGCTGGTACAACGTTGATGTTCTGAATGATATAGCAAAGTATTATTTCAAGGTGGGTGGTGACATCAACTCAGGGCTTAATGTCATTGACAGACTAACAGCATTAAGGCCGCTGGATCCTGGCGAGTGGCAGTACAAAGCAGACGCTTATCTCCAGGTTGCTATTCTCCGAGCCCAGAAAGGTGATGGACAGGGTGCCTTGAATTTTGTGAACAAAACCTTGAGTATGATTGATGAAGCCAAAGCTGTTAATAAAAGAAATCTGGAGCCTTTTATTTTCACAGATTACACACAGGAACAGATAGAAAAGGCCAAATATATAAAGGATAATTACAACCGCCAGGAGAGTATAGATGTGAACAGGATAATTTTTTACAGTATTCCTGAAATGGATATAAACAGTGACGGAATACCTGACCAGTGGAATAAGAACAAACCATCAGAAATGCAGATCAGAAATGATAATGGTGTTTTGGTTTTAGAAAATACCAAGTCTGGAAGTATTTCTTTTATACAAAGCCGGGTTTTAAGCCTTCAGCCTTCAAAAACCTATAAAATTGAAGCCGAACTTAGCGACTCTCCGGGAGCTAACAATATACCCTTTGCTCTCACAGGGGTAAGCGAAAGAAATGATGGACTAAAGTTGTCGGATGGGATATATAAAGCAGAAATATCTACAGCCCCGGATTTTAAGGCAAATAACAATGTTTTAAAACTGGGAGTTACAGGCAGTTATAAAATTAAATCAGTAAGAGTATTGGAAAAGTAGGTCCGAATTTATTAAGTATTCCAAAGTTTGGGAGGAAGAATTAATGAAAATATTGGTAACAGGCTGCAAGGGGATGCTGGGCAGTGACCTTGTAAATACACTCAGAGATGAGCATGAAGTAACAGGTGTTGACATACAGGACTTTGACATAACAGATGTTAATTCTGCCATTAACTATATTGAAAGCGTAAAACCTGATATTGTGATACATCCAGCGGCATACACCGATGTAGACGGCTGTGAAGCAAATGTTGAAACAGCCTTCAGAGTGAATTCGCTTGGAGCAAGAAACATTGCAGCGGCTTGCTGCAGCATAGACGCTGCAATGGTGTATATCAGTACCGATTATGTCTATGACGGAGAGAAAAAAGGCCCTTACCTTGAGTATGACAGGACTAATGCATTAAGCATATATGGGAAATCCAAGCTCGAAGGGGAGAACTTTGTAAAAGCACTGTGCAGCAGGCATTATATAGTGAGAACCTCCTGGCTGTATGGTAAGAATGGGAAGAACTTCGTAAGGACCATGCTCGAACTGTCAAAAACAAAAAAAGAACTTTCGGTGGTCAATGACCAGATAGGCTCTCCAACATATACTATAGACCTTTCAAAGGCTCTGAAGGAGCTTATCACAAAACCGGCATACGGAACATACCATATAACTAACGAGGAGCATTGCTCATGGTTTGAGTTCGCAAAATATATCTTTCAAACAGCAGGAGTCAATATAGAGGTGAAACCGATAACAACAGAAGAACTGGGCAGACCGGCACCAAGACCCAAGAATTCAGTGCTGGAGAAGTTCTATTTGAAGCTGAATGGATATAGTACGCTACGGTCGTATAAGGAAGCAGTGAGGGAGTATATGGCTTCGGAGCTGGGATAAGGGCAAAGGCGTTGGTGGTTGGTAGTTGGTGGTTGGGAAAAGAAAAAGGCGTTCGTAGTTCGTAGTTGATGGTTGGAAAAAGATTTTACGAACTACGAACTATGAACCACCAACCTGCAGAATGCGAACTACGAACCATGAACCACCAACCTGCAGAATGCAAACCACGAACCATGAACTACGAACCGATTTGCGAAGCAAATCAAACCAAGGGGGTCACATTAAATGAAGGGTATAATACTTGCCGGAGGGTCCGGTACCAGGCTTTATCCTATTACTAAAGCCGTTTCAAAGCAGATATTGCCGCTTTATGATAAACCGATGATATATTACCCGCTTTCTGTGCTGATGCTGGCGGGGATACGGGAGATTCTAATAATTTCTACTCCCAGGGATATCGGCTCCTTTGAAGAGCTCTTCGGAGACGGGTCATACCTGGGCCTGAGCATAAGCTATGCGGTTCAGGAGACTCCAAGGGGCCTGGCTGACGCATTTATAGTGGGAGAAAAGTTTATTGGAAATGACAGTGTATGTCTTGTACTTGGGGATAATATATTCTACGGGCAAAGCTTCAGCCAGCTTTTGTCAGAGGCTGCTTCCAGAGAGGAAGGGGCGACGATATTCGGGTACTATGTAAAAAACCCTCAGGCTTATGGTGTAGTGGAGTTTGATAGTTCCAACAACGTTGTATCCATAGAAGAGAAACCTCAAAATCCCAAGTCACATTATGCTGTACCGGGATTGTATTTCTATGATAATGAAGTAGTTGAGATTGCCAAAAATGTAAAGCCGTCTGCACGAGGTGAGATTGAGATCACAACTGTGAATAATGAGTATCTTAAGAAAGGCAGGCTCAAAGTGCAGCTCTTCGGAAGAGGTATGGCATGGCTGGACACAGGCACTCATGACAGTCTCTTGGAAGCCTGCAATTTTGTGGAAGCGGTTCAGAAGCGCCAGGGCCTATATATTGCCTGCCTTGAAGAGATAGCGTACAGAAAGGGCTATATAGACAGGCAGCAGCTGTTGAAACTGGCAGAAATGCTCAATAAGACGGAATACGGAAAGTATCTTTACCAGGTAGCGGAAGGGCTTTGACTTGAAAAAAGAAAAGGCGTTCGTAGTTGGTGGTTGGTAGTTGGGAGAAGATAAAGGCGTTGGTGGTTCGTGGTTGGTGGTTGGTAGTTGGGAAGAGATAAAGGCGTTGGTAGTTCGTAGTTGGTAGCTATTGGTTGGGAAAAGATTTTACGAACCACGAACCATGAACCACCAACCTGCAGAAAGCAGACCACGAGGTAGGAGGAAAGCAATGGGAAAGTTTAAATTTATCGATACTGGAATTAAAGATTTAATAGTTATAGAGCCTACTGTTTATGGTGACCACAGGGGTTACTTTATGGAGACCTACAATCTTAATGAGTTTAAAGAAGCCGGTCTTGATATGGCTTTTGTGCAGGACAACCAGTCAAAGTCGAAAAAGGGAGTCCTGCGTGGACTGCATTTTCAGAAAGAATATCCGCAGGGCAAACTGGTGAGGGTAATATCGGGAGAAGTTTTCGATGTGGCAGTGGATATTAGAAAGAATTCTCCTACCTTTGGAAAATGGCATGGAGTAATTCTTAATGCTGAAAATAAAAGGCAGTTTTATGTCCCCGAGGGTTTTGCACACGGTTTTCTTGTATTATCTGACGAGGCGGAATTTGTATACAAGTGCACAGAGTTTTATCACCCGGAAGATGAAGGCGGCATTATCTGGAATGATCCGGATATAGGGATTGAGTGGCCGAGCGACAGTATAAATCAAATTTTACTTTCGGAGAAGGATCGGGCACTTAGGACGTTAGCGGAAGTATTGGGTTAATTGGTTCGTAGTTGTTGGTTGGTGGTTGGTAAAGGCTTAAAGTTAGTGGTTGGGAAAAGAAAAAGGCGTTGGTAGTTGATGGTTGGAAAAAGATTTTACAAACCACGAACCATGAACCACCAACCTGCAGAATGCGAACTACGAACCATGAACCTGCAGAATGCAAACCACGAACTACTAGGAAGTGAGGTTATAAATGAGTAAATTTGACGATTTAGAAGTTTGGAAATTGTCACATGAATTAACACTGGAAGTATATAAACTAACAAGAAAGTTCCCATCTGAAGAAAGATTTAGATTGATAGATCAATTATGCAGGGCAGCGGCTTCTGTACCTACAAATATTTGCGAGGGCACGGGTAGAAGTACAAATAAAGATTTTATACATTTTCTTTATATATCCAGAGGTTCATTACAAGAGACGAAATATTTAATTCTGCTTGCAAAAGATTTAGGCTATATTACAATAGAAGAAAATAATTCATTGGTAGATAGATGCTATAAGGTAGGCAAGTTACTTAACTCACTTATTAACAAGATAGGAGAGAGATCATGAGCAATAATAAACTTTTAAACCACCAACCACCAACTACCAACCACCAACCACGAACTTTACTTGTCACCGGTGGTGCCGGCTTCATAGGAAGCAACTTTGTTTTGTATATGTTGAAAAAGTACCCAAATTATAAGATCATTAATCTTGATGTCCTTACTTATGCCGGGAATCTGGACAACCTTAAGAGTATTGAGGATAATAAAAATTATGTCTTTATAAAAGGCGATATTTGTGATGCCCAGCTGATAGATAGTATTTTTGAACAGCATAAACCTGAATATGTAATAAATTTCGCAGCTGAATCCCATGTAGACCGCAGTATCACGGACCCGCAGATTTTCTTAAAGACAAACATAATGGGCACCCAAATCCTCCTTGACACTTGCAAGAAATACTGGCTAACCACGAACCACCAACCACCAACCACCAACCATATGCCAGATACCACCAACCACCAACCACCAACCACGAACAAGTTTTTGCAAGTTTCCACTGATGAAGTCTACGGCTCGCTGGGGGCGACGGGGTATTTTACCGAGAGTACTCCTTTGGCGCCGAATAGTCCGTATTCTGCCAGTAAAACGTCGGCGGACATGTTTGTGAGGGCTTACCACGAGACCTTTGGGTTGAATGTTAATATTACCAGGTGCTCCAATAACTACGGGCCGTATCAGTTTCCAGAGAAGCTGATTCCTTTAATGATATCCAATGCTCTTGAAGATAAAGCTTTGCCGGTATATGGTGACGGGATGAATATCAGGGACTGGCTTTATGTGGAGGATCACTGCAGCGCGATTGACATGGTGCTGCATGGTGGTAGGCCTGGGGAAGTATACAATATAGGCGGCCATAATGAGAAGGCAAATATAGAGATAGTTAAGTTGATTTTGAAAGAGCTTGGGAAGCCGGAGTCTTTGATTAAATATGTGAAAGATAGGCCGGGCCATGACAGAAGGTATGCCATTGATGCGGGAAAGATTAAGAATGACTTGGGTTGGGAGCCTTCAGTTATGTTTGATGAAGGTATCAGGATGACCATCAGGTGGTATCTTGATAATCAGGAATGGCTTCAGAAAGTTAGGCTGAAGGCTGAGGGCTGAGAAGCGCAGAGCGCTTGTTGAGACGAGCTGCGCTCGTGTTGAGAGATGCTTCGCATCTGTTGAATAGAGATAGTAGGAAGACTGATTATAGATTCAATTATTGGAAAGTGCTTGGGGGAAAATTGATTTTCATGAGACAAATTCAGATTTTAATATCTTTTCTTAAAGATATATATAAGGATAGAAAATTGCTATTTGAATTAGCTAAAAAAGAATTTGAAATGAGGTATTTGGGCTCATATCTGGGTATTATCTGGGCATTTATCCAGCCAACAGTAAGCATACTAATATTGTGGTTCGTTTTTCAGGTAGGCTTCAAATCAGCTCCTGTCAGCAACTTTCCATTTATTTTGTGGTTGATTTGCGGTATGATTCCGTGGAATTTTTTTTCAGACAGTTTGCAAGCTGCGACACATGCAGTTATAGATAACAGCTACCTTGTTAAAAAGGTTGTTTTTAGAGTAACTGTACTACCAATAGTAAAGATTATTTCTGCATTATTTGTGCATTTCTTCTTTATAACAGTTATTTTTTTAATGTTTGCAATATATGGATACGAGATGAACCTCCATAACATTCAAGTACTATATTACCTTTTTGCTATGATTATACTTATATTAGGAAGTTCGTGGTTAACATCTGCATTAGTTGTCTTTTTGAAAGATGTTGGACAATTTGTCGCTATGGTTTTGCAATTTGGCTTTTGGCTGACACCTATATTTTGGTCGTATCAGATTTTACCGGCAAAATATATGTTCTTAATTAAATTAAATCCGATGTTTTATATAATTGAGGGATATAGGAATACATTTATTCATAAAAAATGGTTTTGGGAAGACCCCTGGACAACCGTATACTTTTGGGCTGTCTGTCTCATTATGTTTATATTCGGTGCGACTATATTCAGAAGACTGAAGCCTCATTTTGCGGACGTATTATAATATATAAGAAGAGTGATAATTATGAGAAAAATCAAATTTAAAATAAATAGAAAAATTTTTTGGGTACTAATTATTGTTTTTACTTATACTTTTATTTTTTTGTTGGGTAAATACAATGCCGGTAAGAATAACGAATCTTTATATTTTATAAACCAGGCAAAGCAGTATTATGGAGAAGGGGATATAGGGAAATTAAGGCAAAGCCTTAAAAATATTAAAAGGCCTCAAGTAGTGAATGAACACCCTGATCTGAAAAACTTTTATAATACTGCAAGCAAGCTTGTCAACTACGACGATAAACTGCAAACAATACTCTTGGGCAGGTATGATGACAATTTTATCGGAAAAAGAGCAAATATATATATAAATAATGATCAGGAAATAAGCAGTTATAAAAATCCGCATATTAAAGTAAGCGGTTGGGTTCCGGATATAAAACAGCTGTTGCCCCTGAAGCTGACACTTGAATTTGCGGATAAAAGTCAAAAGCAATATACTTTTGACAGAAGTGATAAATTTGAAATTGATATAGCCGTAGAAAATGTAATCAATCTTAAATCGGGAAGTGTAATAAGGGTATTTACGGATAAGACCTATAATCCTGCCCAGATGGGTGTAAACAGCGACGGAAGAGATTTGAGCATTCATATATATGATGTAAAATTCTATGATTTTAAAGGTAGTAAGTAGAGGTATAATGAAAAAAGTTATTTGGGCAATTGCGTAATTATTGAAAGATTGAGGATAAATAAAATGTCAGATGAAATAGCGATTAAGGTTGAAAACCTATCAAAGATATATAAGCTTTATGATCAACCTGTTGACAGGTTAAAAGAGTCTATAAACCCTTTTAGAAAAAATTATCATAAGGATTTTTATGCACTAAAAGATATAAGTTTAGAAGTAAAAAAAGGTGAAACTTTAGGAATTGTCGGAAAGAATGGGTCTGGAAAATCTACACTGTTAAAGATCATTACAGGGGTACTGAGTCCTTCTTCCGGTAAAGTTACAGTTAATGGTAAAGTGTCAGCTTTATTGGAACTGGGAGCGGGCTTTAATCCTGAACTTACAGGAATTGAAAATGTTTACCTTAATGGAACCTTAATGGGATATACAAGAGAAGAAATGGAGCAAAGACTTGATGATATATTTTCTTTTGCTGATATCGGAGATTTTGTTTATCAACCGGTAAAGACATATTCGAGCGGTATGTTTGTCCGGCTTGCTTTTGCTGTAGCTATAAATGTAGATCCTGATATATTAATAATTGATGAGGCATTAAGTGTTGGTGACATGAGATTTCAACAAAAATGTTTAAGGAAGATTGAGGAATTCAAAAAAAGAAAAACAATTTTATTTGTTTCACATTCTGTCTCATTAATTAATAGCTTCTGCGATAGAGTATTATGGGTTAATGAAGGGCTCATTATCAGAAGTGGCAACCCATATGAAATTTCAAAAGAATATCAAGCATTTATGATTGATTCTTCTTATAATAAACACTATTCTTTTGAGAGTGGGAAAGATAACACTGTGGAAGAAGAAAGTGCATTATTGAATGATATTGATGATATTAGGAATAACGTAGATGTAATAGGTGACTTAAAAGCAGAGATTATAGGTATTAGCTTATTCGATGGCGAAACCAATGAAAAAGTATTTGTTATGAAACCAGGACAAATGTTAAAGCTGGCAGTAAAAGTCAGATTTCTGGGACATAAGATTTTGAACCCTATTCTTGGATTTACCATAAAAAATGCTTCTGGTAATATAGTAACTGAAGTGAACACACTTGTTTTAAAACATGAAATAAATAGTATAAATCAAAAAGTTATAAAATCGTTTAGCTTTAAATTTAAACTACCTAATTTTTATAGAGGTTCATATACGATTTCTGCAGCAATTGCATCAGGAACATCTGAGAAACATATCCAACACTGTTATATTCATGATGCTATAATTGTTGAAATAATTAATGAAATTAACTATACTCTACAGGGTAATATATTTTTAGATGATGTAGTTTTCGAAAGTTTATTATAAAATAGTAATTTATTTGGAATAGGTGTTATATGAGACTATCAAATTATTTTTTTAATAAAGATAGACAGAAATTAAAATTTTTCGTATGTGGAATGCCAAGAGGTGGAACTTCACTTACCGGAGAACTTTTAAATGGGCATAAGGATATTTACTGCTACTTTGGCGAAACTGGTATACTTCCTCTCTTAGAAATGATAGCAGGTGATAATAAAATACCAAAAGATAATGTAGAAAAAATCAAAGATTGGATAATTAACAGCCTTACTGATAATTTAATAAGTAAAATAGATGATATCGGATTTCAAAAGGATATTTCTTCATATAAACGAGTATTGACTGAAGTGGGGTATAAAGAAACCTTAGGATATGAGAAGTTTTCCATGAAAGAAGTTGAAAGTATATGTAATAATATTTTGGATTTACTTTATCAAGGGTACTATGGAAGTGATTTAATTCAAGCTGGAATAGAAATAGTTAATAAATGTTTGTGCTCTAAGACAGATAGAGAAATTATAGGGGAAAAGAATCCGGATAATTTGCGTTTCCTTAAATACTTTTCTTCAAACAATATAAAAGTTATTTCTTTATTAAGAGAACCGCTTTCAACTATTGATTCAATGCGGAAAAGGAGTACAAGAAGCGAAGAGGTATGGGACAAAGCATTTTCACCATCGTTTAATAATTCTCTAGCGCAGTATTATAGGTACTTAAAATATATATTTTCATCTCTTTCCTCCCTCCATTCTGGTAAGTTATGTATAATAAAGTATGAAGATCTGTTATCATATAAACTTGAGAGAACCTCGAATTTATATGAGTTTTTAGGTGTTTCTCCCTGCAAGAAGGGCTTGGAATTCGTTGATAAACTTGTTCACGAAAATAATAAAAGTGCAATTATGCATTATTCGGATGAAGAAATACTGATTTTAAAATTACTGATAGGCAAAGAATTGTCATATCTAGGATATGATAATTCTTTCTATGAGAATTATAATTTAAAGTTGAACAAAATTGAGTTGAACTTTGAAAACAATATTGTATTTCCATTAGAAGGTGTCTATTTGGAGGGCAAGGAGCTATTACAAGATTCGTGGATGGATAAGACTGCAACGTTCTATTCATTAATTAAAAAGCAATGCAAGAAAATAATTTTTACATTGCTTTTTAATTTTATTGATATGCTTACTAGTGGTAATATAGTAACTTTAAGTATTTATCAAGATACTTTTTTAATTGACAAGATTAATTTAAATGGGTTACATAATGAGCATGAAATCGAAATTAACATAGACAATATTATAAAATGGGATTTTAATTATCAATTTTACTTTTTTACTTTCAAGCTTATATCATCCTTTTCAGTTAAACCAATTGCCGTAAAAGGATTAGGTCTGGATATAAGAGAATTATCTTTCTTTATTAAATCAGTAAAATTTATATAACCCTTGATAGATCATTGGAGTAATATTAAAGGCATTATAAGCTATTAAATATTTTCTTTAATAAGGAGAAGACAAGTGAAAGTAATAAGTGAAAAGTGCTTTGTATGTGGTAATTTTTCGGAATTCTCAATTTTAGATGGAGCAACACTTTTAAGAGAAGCAAGGTGTTCAAATTGTGGTGCTAGCATCAGAAATTCGGATTTATCCAAGATTATTGTTCAAACATTCTTAAGCTTACCGCTTTCTTTAAAAGAAACTGCTTCCAAATTTAGCGATTTTTTTATACTTGAGGCAGCTTCATATGGCCCTATTCATAATACTCTGCGATTATTGCCGAACTATACATGTTTTGAGTATTTTGATGATATATTACCAGGGCATTATAAGGATGGTATTCTGTGCAATGATCTGGAAAACCTTACATTTGCAGATAATAGCTTTGATTTAATAATTACTCAGGATGTATTAGAACATGTATCAAATCCTGCTAAAGCTTTTCAGGAAATTAAACGGGTTCTTAAGCCTAAAGGATATCATGTTTTCACTGTACCTTTACATGAGGCTGCGCTAACAAAGAATCGAGAGGGGCAAAAGCCAGTATTTCACGGCGATCCCTTAAGAGACGGAATAATTGTTTATACAGATTGGGGATATGATATTTGTGATATTATCAAAGGGTATGGAATGTATACTACCAGGTTTGATGAGCATATATTCTATAATTCTACAAGCATAACTGATGTGGATAATGAATATGAAAATTATTCTAGTAAGGGCCCTTTATTCTTCTTTAAGTATAATTCGGTTGTGCTGGCATCTAAAAAAACTGATAAAGGTGGTAATATGGAATTTACAGGAGAAAGGTTTATACCCGAAAACTCTAATGGCTCAGAAATTGAAATTGAACATATCCAAAGATACTATTCAATCCAGGATATAGTTAAAGACAAAATAGTATTGGACGCAGCGTGTGGTGAAGGTTATGGCTCAATGCTACTTTCGAAGAATGCTCATACAGTATATGGAGTAGATATCTGCGAGGAAGCTGTACTGAATGCTGAAAAAAAGTATAAGAAGAACAACTTGTATTTCATAAAGGCATCGGTTTCGTCTATGCCTATTCCAGACAAGTCAATAGATATTGTAGTTTCTTTCGAGACAATAGAACATATAAGCGTTGAAGATCAGATCATGTTCATGAATGAAGCAAAAAGAGTACTAAAGGAAGAAGGCATACTAATAATATCCACTCCGAACAAGAAAATATACTCAGATTTGTTTAATTATAATAATGAATTCCATGTGAAAGAATTTTACAAGGATGAGTTTTTCCATTTTCTTAAAAACCATTTTGACAACATAGAATTCTATTCCCAAAGGCATGAAGTGGCCTCCATACTTGCTAATAACAAGATGAAAGAGCTAAAAATTATTAATAATGATTCATTTAACAATCAAAATGGAAAATATTTTATTGCTGTTTGCAGCGACTTTGAAAATAATGTTCAACTTCCAATTAACTCTATAGTTCCGGAGAGAGATAATAGATTTATCACAATGACGAAAAGAATTATTGATACACAAAATGAGATAGAGAAATTATCTGCCTGGGGACAAAGTCTTAACGAGGAAATAAGTCATAAGGATAAAATTATAGTACAGCAAAATGCCAGGATAGAAGAGCTATCTAAGTGGGGCCAAGGCCTGGATAAGGAAAGTAAACAAAAGGATGAGATTATAACTAATCAGAATAGCAGGATAGATGAGCTATCCATATGGGGTCAAGGCCTGGACAAGGAAAACATTCAAAAGAATGAGGCTATAAAAATTCTGAATAGTAAGACAGAGGAACAGTCTGAATTAAGTAAGAGACTTGAAGAAGAAGTTATACATAAGGATGAAATAATAGCTGCACTTAATTCATTGATAGATGAATTGAGTGTTAGTAAAGAAATGTTAGCTGATGAAATAAAGCAGAAAGTTACTGTAATAGAAGATAATAATATTAAGATACAGGAACTTTCATTAAAAGAAGCTTCGATAAGGGATGATTTAAGAAATAAAGATATTACAATACAAAATCAGCAGGGACATATTGAGCAGCTGCTTGAAAAAGAGCGTATTCTGAACAACGTATACAATTCCCGCGGGTGGAGGCTTCTACAAGCCTGCTATAAGCTGCAGGGGACTGTTTTACCTATTAAGAGCAGACGCAGAAGTGTTTTGAAAATAGCATACAAGATGATAAAGTATTCTGGGAAAGTACTTGAAAACACAAATTCTGATAACATAGGGAAATTTTTTAATTACTTAAGACAGGAAGGTTTCTTAAAAACTTTTAAGCGTATAGAAAAATATATTACCAGGTTTAAACCAAATAACAAAGAGCCAATCCAAGTATTCGAACATAAAAATGAATATGAAAAGCTTGTTTTTTCTAAGCTGGACAATCCACAGGTTTCGATTGTGGTGCCTGCCTATAATCAATGGGATTATACTTACTCGTGCCTTCAGTCTATCAAGGCAAATACTGAAGGCATAGATTACGAAATCCTTATAGCTGATGATGTTTCAAGCGATGAAACTGTAAATATAGCCAACTATATAGAAAATGTAAAGGTAATAAGGAATAAAAAGAACCTGGGATTCTTATTAAATTGCAATAATGCAGCAAAGAATGCCAGA
>CALMWN010000214.1 GCA_937873555.1 uncultured Clostridia bacterium | reverse complement strand
ATCCCACAGTGTGTCACCAGGCTTTACAGTTACGGTTTTTATTGAGGGCTCCCTGTATCCGTATGCAGTAGTAGTGTATATGAGCGTACAGGCAGTTATCAATGTAAATACCAGAAACGCAGCGAATCTTTTTCTGTTTTTCAAAGTGTATCTTGACTTCATAAAACCACCCCAATAATATATATATGCCGAACAAGTGTTCTTGAATTTATTATATAAGAACATGTGTTCCTTGTCAATATTTTCTTATAAAATTTCGAACATTTGTTTGATTTTTTTGTATTGTATGCTATAATGTTCTTAATGAAGCAGGAAATAAAGCCATTGACATATAAAACTTCGAAAGTCGTTGATATTTTCATTGTATTCAATTTTTTTTAAAGAGGTGAGTGCATGCAAAAGAAACTTAACGAAAAGCAACAGCAAATTCTTGATTTTGTCAATACCCAGGTTGAAGAGAAGGGTTATCCTCCGTCAGTAAGGGAAATCTGCAGCGCTGTGGGCTTTAAATCTACATCCACTGTTCATGCATATCTGGAAAAGCTGGAAGAATCCGGACTTATACATAAAGACCCTACAAAACCCAGAGCTTTGAAGGTGTTGGATGAAAAGAGAAAGTCATCTTCAGTTAAAATGGAAAATATTTATTCCAGAAAAGAGCTCGTAGACGTTCCTATTGTTGGCAAGGTCACAGCAGGTCAGCCAATTCTTGCTGTGGAAAATATTGAAGATACCTTTCCCCTGCCGGCTGATTTTCTTCAGAATTCAACCGCATTTATGCTCAAGGTACAGGGAGACAGTATGATTGAAGCTGGTATACTGGACAGGGATCTCGTCAGGCAGCAGTCGACCGCCATCAACGGTGACATAGTCGTTGCACTTATCGGAGAAGAAGCCACTGTCAAGACCTTTTACAAGGAAAAGGACCATGTGAGGCTTCAGCCTGAAAATCAATATCTTGATCCTATAATTGTAAGTGATAATCTGTCAATTCTCGGTAAGGTAATCGGTGTATACAGGAAACTATAAATCTATTGAAAATTGTATTATAAAGGGGAACCGTCAGTTTGACAGGTTCCCCTTTTTTATGTATCATCATTCGGAACGTTGATCGTTGAAGATGAGATTTACAGCTTTCATAGGGCTGATTGTAGATATCGCATGCTTGTAAACAAGCTGCTGTTTTCCCTCACTGTCCAAAACTACAGTAAAATTGTCAAACCCCTTAACCATTCCTTTGAGCTGGAATCCGTTGGTGAGGTATATTGTCACCCCGATATGCTCTTTACGCATCTGATTAAGGAATACATCCTGCAGATTAATGTTATTCTTATTCACGTTTATCCTCCTCTAACCTTCTATATTTAAGGTATTATATACTTAAACATCAGCATTTACAATTCATATTCTACAAGAAAATTCCAGCTGATGCAATATAGTCTTTAATTATTTTCAAAGCCGATTCAGTATTTGTCTCCTTATCCATATCTATCCATAATACGTCCTGCAGTCTTTTGAACCAGGTTATTTGTCTTTTTGCATAGTGCCTTGTATCGCGTTTGATGAGATAAACCGCCTCTTCAAGTGTTATCTCACCTCTTAGATAAGAAAGTATCTCCTTGTAACCAAGACCCTGCATGGACACTGTGCTTTTATCATAGCCCAGGGCCGTAAGTCTTTTCACTTCATCTACCAGACCTTCCTCAAGCATCCTGTCCACCCTGTCGTTTATTCTTAGATAGAGCCTTTCCCGGTCCATCTTCAAGCCTATCAATAAATACCTGTATTTGGGAGGGTTCAGTCTTGATACTTCCTGATGGTAGGAAATCGGCTTTTTTGTGTATTCAAAAACCTCAATTGCCCTTATTACTCTTTTAACATCGTTTACATGAAGCTTTCCTGCCGCCTCGGGATCAATCGACTCAAGTTTTTTGTGAAGGTATTCCTTCCCCTTTTCTTCGGCTTCTTTTTTTAATTCTTCACGCAGTTTCCAATCACTTGTCGTTTCTGTAAAATTTATATTGTATACAAGTGAATTGATATAAAGTCCCGTACCTCCGGCTATTATCGGAACTTTATTCTTTTTGTGGATTTCTTCAATATACCTGTATGCTGACTCCTGGAAGCTCGCTACACTGAATTCCTCGTCCGGATTCACCTCATCCACCATATAATGTTTTATTCCGTCCATTTCTTCCCTTGTAGGCTTTGCAGTACCTATATCCATGTATCTGTAAACCTGCATGGAATCTGCCGATATTATTTCACCGCCTACTTCCTTTGCAAGCTCTATGGAAAGCTTTGTCTTGCCTGAAGCAGTAGGTCCTATGATGATTATAACCGTTTTCATTGCCTTTACTCCCCCTGCCGCAAAAAAAATCTAAATAATCCTTTTGAACCGTTTCTCCAGTTCATATTTTGTCATTTTAATTATCGTTGGCCTTCCATGCGGGCAGGTGTACGGATTGTCTATTTCGGACAGCAGTCTTAAAAGTTCCTCCACTTCGGAAGCATCAAGTTTTTTGTTTGCTTTTACAGCAGCCTTGCAGGCTATGGTGTATATGGCATCATCATACACTTTGGAATAATCAGGTCTGGTTGAATTCATCAGGGTGTCAATAACCTGTATAAATACTTCCTTTACTGCAGCACCATTTTCAGCATAGGGTACCGCTCTAAGTATAATGGAATTATTCCCGAATTCTTCATATATAAAACCTAATTTATTAAAAAATTCTCTTTTTTCCTGCAAAAATTTAATTTCCTGGTAAGTAAGCTCGAAAACTGCAGGAGTTATCAATATCTGTGCAAGGGCTTCATTTTTCTCATACTTTGATTTCAGCTTTTCATACATGAGCCGTTCATGTGCAGCATGCTGATCTATAATCAAAAGCTCCTCCCCGTGCTGCAGCATTATATATGTTGAAAAAACCTGTCCCAGGAGTTTTGAACCTTCCAGCAGGTTGATTCTTTCCACTGTCAAATCACTATTATTATTTTCCTCATCTTGAGAATTATTCCTGTTAATATTATTAGTGACTATACTTTTAATGCTTTCCGTTTTAACGGTTCGGAGCGGCTCATCGGTTATTATATAGTTATTTGATACGTTTCCTTGACGTCCGTTGTCTGCATCATCAGGGGTTTCCCTTACATGTCCCCTGTCCTCCACAAGTCTTTGCTGTTTATATTCCACGGGCTTGCGCACCTTTTCTTCAAACCTGAATATTCTCTTATCCTTTTCCTGTACTTCAATGTTCCTGACAAGTGATTTTCCGAGAAGGGCATTGGTTACAGCATGGTATATGCTCCTGAAAACCTCCTGCTCTTCTGAAAACCGGACCTCCATCTTTGTAGGATGGACATTGACGTCAATATGCACCGGATTGATTTCAAGATTCATGACTATAAACGGGAATTTGTTTTTCATAAGGTAGGTTTTGTAAGCCTCGTCTATCGCTGATGTGACCACCTTGCTCTTTACATACCTTTTGTTTATGAAAATCGACTGAAAACTTCTGCTTGACCGCGCAATTTCGGGTTTTCCAGCATAACCTGTAATTTTGATATTGTTATCTGAATAGTTGATCTCTGCAACTTCCTTTGCGGTTTCCTTTCCGTATACACTGAAAATTGTGCTTAAAAGGTCGTTATTACCCGGGCTGTGCAATATGGTAGTGTTGTTGCTTGTCAACCTGAAGGAGATTCCAGGGTTGCCAAGTGCCATCCTGTTTATTATATCTGCAACATATCCTGCCTCGGTGCTGTCTTTTTTCAGGAATTTGAAACGTGCAGGAGTGTTATAGAACAGATCCCTTACAACAAATGTAGTGCCTGCCGGACAGCCGGTTTCGCTTGCCTCTTTCACCACTCCGCCCTGGACTTTGATAAAACTGCCGTGGGGATTTTTCTTAACCCTGGTGGTAAGATCAACGCTGGAAACAGAAGCAATACTCGCAAGTGCCTCTCCGCGGAATCCTAATGTCGATATTGATTCGAGATCGCCGGAATTCCTTATTTTGCTGGTTGCATGCCTTTCGAAGGCTATTTCGACATCATCCCCGGCAATACCTGAGCCGTTGTCGGTAACCTTTATATAGGTTATTCCCCCGTTTTTGATTTCAACCGAGATGATTTCCGCTCCGGCATCTATTGAGTTTTCAACCAGCTCCTTGACAACCGACGCAGGACGCTCTATCACTTCTCCGGCTGCTATTTTATTCGATGTATTTTCATCCAGAATTACTATATTCCCCATAATCATCCCTTCCTGATTTTCTGCTGAAGTCTGTATAGTTCATTCAAGGCGTCCAAGGGTGTAAGCGTGGAAACGTCGATATTTCTTAACTCCTCCACTACTTCATCCCTGCTTTTTGAAGCATTTGCAAATGCGAAGAGATCCATCTGCCCTTCTATGGGAAGCCTGTTTTTTCTGCTTCTGATTTCCTTTTTGCTGATATCTGCATTTTCAAGTTCGTACAATATTTCCTTGGCTCTGTCTATTACCGGCTGTGGAACTCCTGCAAGACGTGCAACCTGAATACCGTAGCTGTCATCCGCACCGCCGCGTATTATTTTTCTAAGGAAGATTATATCCTCTCCTTTTTCTTTAACCGCAATACAATAGTTTTTTATGCCTCTGATTTTACCTTCCAGTTCGGTAAGCTCGTGATAATGTGTGGCAAAAAGCGTACGGCAGCCTATTTTGTCACTGTCACTGATGAACTCTATGACAGACCACGCAATGCTTAAACCGTCGAAGGTGCTGGTTCCTCTTCCTATTTCGTCAAGTATCAGAAGGCTTCTTGAGGTCGCATTATTAAGGATGTTTGCAACCTCCGACATCTCAACCATGAAGGTACTCTGCCCTGCAGCAAGGTCATCCGAAGCACCGACCCTTGTGAATATCCTGTCTACAACCCCTATTTTTGCGCTTTGAGCCGGCACATAGCTCCCCACCTGTGCCATAAGTACGATAAGCGCCGCCTGCCTCATATATGTTGATTTACCTGCCATATTCGGACCGGTGATTATCAGGAGACTGTCATCTCCCATGTCGAGCACCGTGTCATTGGATACAAAGGCGCTGTTCTCAAGCATTTTCTCTACTACAGGATGCCTCCCTTCCAATATTACTATTTCCTCATTGCCGGTAACTTCAGGCTTGCAGTAATTTTCCCTGTCTGCTACTTCCGCCAGGGCACAAAGTACATCAACCTCCGCCAGGCATGCTGCAGTGGCTTTTATACGTTTTACCTGCTCCGCGATTTTCGATCTTATATCTGAGAATATTTTATGCTCCAGCTCTATCAGTTTTTCTTCAGCCCCCAGTATAGTGTCCTCTATTTCCTTCAGTTCCTGGGTAATAAATCTTTCGCAATTTGCAAGGGTCTGCTTCCTTATATATGATTGAGGAACCAGTGAATAATAGGACTTGGTCACCTCGATATAATATCCGAAAACCTTGTTGAAGCCCACCTTGAGATTTTTGATGCCGGTTTTCTCCCTTTCCGAGCTTTCAAGCTCTGCAATCCATGTCTTACCATTGGTTGATGCAGCTCTGAGCCTGTCCACTTCATCATTGCAGCCGGCTTTTATCATACCGCCCTCTTTGACTGAAACCGGAGGATCCTCAATTATTGAATCTTCAATCAGCTTGTGAATATCCTGAAGATCATCCATAATGTCGTAATTTTTGGCGTTCAATGCAGAACTGCAGTTTTTCAGAATGTCTTTAACGTAAGGGACCTGCTCTATTGAATTCTTTAAAGCTACTAGGTCGCGTCCATTTACGCTGCCCAGTATAACCTTGCTCAACAACCTTTCTATGTCATAAACGCGCTTGAGCAGTTCTCTTATTTCCATACGGACCATGAATTTTTCCTTGAACTCCTGAACGGCATCAAGCCTTTCATTAATATCCGGAATATTGACAAGAGGCCGTTCTATCCATTTTCTTATGGTTCTTCCTCCGATGGAAGTCATGGTCCTGTCCATTACCCAGAGCAGGGTTCCCCTTCTTGACTTGTCCCTCATAGTCTCTGTCAGTTCAAGGTTCCGCCTCGTAGAAATGTCCAGTACCATAAATTCTTCAATACTGTATGAGTTTATTTCCTGTATATGATCAAGGCTGACTTTTTGCGTCTGTTCCAGATACTCCAGAAGAGCACCTGCTGCATTTAAAGACAGGTCATATTCGTTGTCAGAAAGCTTGCAGCCCGGGAACTTTTTTTTGATTTTCTCCGAAGCTGTGTTCTCTTCAAAGTTTTCATCACCGAACAATGAGATATACGAACTGAATCTCTTCCTGACAGACGGCAAAACCGCGTTGTCATTGTAAAATTCACTGTTGACGACTATTTCCGAAGGTGAATACTTTGATATTTCATCCATAAGCTTGGCAGCCGTGTTTCCCCAGTTTATACGGGTAGTCGTGAACTCACCCGTTGAAACATCCACGACGGCAATACCATAGCAATATTTACTCTTGTATATGGATAAAAGGTAGTTGTTTTTTCTTTCGTCCAGCATGGATGAATCGGTCACCGTACCGGGAGTAACCACCCTTATTACATCCCTTCTGACTATTCCCTTTGCAAGCGCAGGGTCCTCCACCTGCTCGCATATGGCTACCTTGAAGCCCTTGTTTATCAGACGGGCAATGTAAGAATCGGCTGCATGGTACGGGACACCGCACATCGGAGCCCTTTCATCCAGTCCGCAATCCCTTCCCGTAAGCGTTATTTCCAGTTCCTTTGATGCCGTTTCCGCATCCTTGAAAAACATTTCATAAAAATCGCCCAGCCTGAAAAAAAGGATACAGTCCTTATACTGTTCCTTAATATCAAGATACTGCTGCATCATTGGTGTAATAGAGCCCATACAAGTACCTCACAATGTGATCAGGTTTCAGTCCTTATATCATTATTTGCATCCGCCGCCGCAGGAACCGCACTTCTTTGGAGAACAAGGTTCCTCTCCTGTTATGGCATATATTATGACATCGTTTATCTGCTTCATAAAGCTGTCGAAGGTAGTCTTGCATTCAAAATAATCACTTGTAATATTGTAATTGTTTATCTCTTCCTGCTTTTGCAGCAGTCTTTCCCTGATACTTTTTATTATATCCTCGCTTCTTTTTTCCCTGGTCGCTTTTACAAGCTCTACCTGCAAAAGCTTGTAGTCATTCAGAAGTGTTTTTGACTTTTCGTCAACCTCTACTTTCGCCTCTGCATTCTTAAGCTTTTCCATCTGTTGGGAATTTCCGATCATTGTCCCAAGTTCTTTAGCTCTTTCCAATATATCCATAGCTGTCTCCTTGTTTTTCTTTGATTATGTCAAATGTATTTTATCATAAAATCAGTCTCAAATTAACATTTTATATAAAAAC
>CALMWN010000213.1 GCA_937873555.1 uncultured Clostridia bacterium | reverse complement strand
GTTGCCAGTTATGACTTTCCATTCTCGCCTGATGGATGGTATTTTGATGCGTTTACTTTGATGCGGATTTTTATGAACAAAAGTAGAATGTTGAGAGAGTGAACCTTTCGATGTAGGGATGATGAGCGAACCGATGAAGTACTTATATAATAATATATATCCCTTTCTTGGGACAAATAACACTTTGCAGACGGTAAATAAAAAATATTGCTTGTGCTATTGACATATCTGTTATAATAAAAGGCGGGAAAAGACATCATAGCAAACAGGGAGGCAGGAATGGATAAAGCGATATGCGTATACAGTTCCTCCAGTTGCGAAATAGCTGAGGAATACTTTGATGTAGCATTGGAACTGGGTAGGTTGATTGCACGAAAGGGCTATTCCTTTATCTTCGGCGGAGGTTTGATCGGATTGATGGGCACCTGTGCGAAGGGGGTACACGAATGTGGAGGGAAGGTGATCGGTGTAATCCCTGAGGCATTAAACAGGAAGGGGATTGTATATGAGGCTGCCGACGAAATCATTGTGACGGAGGGAATGAGGGAGAGAAAGGCTGTGATGGACACTCTGTCTTCGGCTTTTATTGCGCTGCCGGGAGGATTCGGCACCCTGGAGGAGCTGCTTGAGATCATTACATTAAGGCAGCTCGGATACCATGATAAACTGGTAGTGATAGTGAATACCAGGGGTTTCTACGATCACCTGATCGGCCAGTTTGAAAGGGGATTCACGGAGAAGTTTGCCGTCGGAGCCAACAGAAGCCTGTATCATGTTGTTTCAAATGCCGGCGAGGCAATGGAGTATATTGATACATGTTTAAGATGCCAGCGAAAGTAATCCGATATCGACCCACTTGGTATAATTGTTTTCGATGAATAAAAGGACTTCGTTGTTTAGCGTATCCACTATCAATACTATTGCTTCCTTGCCGTAAAATGTTATCTTTTGCCCGGTGGACATACTCTCACTCCAATCCGTTGGGATTTTAAATTGATACATCCATGCATGATAAATATCGACAGCCCGCAACATATAGTTAACATTTTTTTACAAAGGTGTAATGATCGCTTCTGTGCAATTTGTGAAATATTCTTCTGCTGGATAACAAATGGTTTTTATAATTTGCAAAATATGCTATAATATTAACATTTGAGAAGCCAGATGAATGATTTGAGATAAATGCAAAATGTTTATAATTATGGAGGTTTGATTGTGTCAAACAAGAAAATGAAGCTAAAGATAATCCCGCTGGGAGGACTCCAGGAAATCGGAAAAAATATGACGGTCCTGGAATACGGGGAAGATATCATTGTGATCGACTGCGGCCTGGCGTTCCCGGAAGACGACATGCTGGGGGTTGACCTGGTGATTCCAGACACGACATATTTATTCAAGAACAAGGAAAAAATAAAAGCGATTGTGCTGACACACGGGCACGAGGACCATATTGGCGCACTGCCTTATATCCTGAGAGATATAAATGTACCTGTCTATGCAACCAGGTTGACGCTGGGCATACTCAAGTACAAGTTAAAGGAACATGGCCTGCTGGATACAGTGGAGCTGCGAAGCGTAGAGCGCGGAGAGAATGTTCAATTCGGTGTATTTCAAGTGGAGTTCATAGGCACCAACCACAGTATTGCGGATTCTGTGGCACTGGCTATAAATACTCCGGTAGGGACGGTCGTATTT
>CALMWN010000212.1 GCA_937873555.1 uncultured Clostridia bacterium | reverse complement strand
TTCTTTAACATTGACTTTTTTAAACGGCATGGATATTAACCTCTCCTTCCACTAATCTATATAAATCTTTTTCCAAGCTCCTTCTCCAGTTCCTTAACCCGTTTTATCGCTGTATCTAATTCAAACTTTTCAGCCTTGCCTTTTTGCTTTTTGCAGGCATGGACCAGGAACATATTCTCTCCGTCTGCTACAACATACATAATGATGATCTGACTAAACTCAATCGGCGTATAATTAATCCTCTCCGCAGACACACAAAAACTCTGAGCCGAATAGTCCGCATAAGAAGGATTTGAATGCACATGACCATAGATATTGGCATAGGGCATGTTTGAGTTTATGTACACCGGTTCATGAGAAAGGATAAACCATTCATTATAAATGACCGGATACTGAATCACTTCGTCAAAACCCGCAGTTTTCCACCATGAATAGGAGTAACATTTATCATGGTTGTTCTTGAGTTCTTCTGGATGAAACCGGCAAAAGACTTGAATCCAACAACTTTTATTCTTGGAGTCCTATTGGGAAACCGACTAATATTGAGCGAAATGGCTGTCATAAAGGACTTAACATTATCGGGGCAACTGAAATATCAAAAAGTTTTGATTTCATCTATGATGAATATGTCAAAAGTGAAGGTTCGGTGACAGCTGCTCATATAGTCAGATTCCTGGATTATTTGTTGCATTACGATAAAAGCAGAGGGATTAACATATCCATAGTTCAGTTGGATAATGCAAAAATCCATAAAGCTTTTGAAGTAAAACAATTTGTCAAAGATCATAAAAGTGATTTAGTACTTATATTTCAGCCTCCATACTCTCCTGAACTAAATCCACAGGAGAACATGTGGAACTGGTTAAAGAAGTACATCTCGGAAGCTGGTGCTGCAAAAAATGAGCAAGAGCTTTCGAGAAGAGTTAAGGCATTTAAGGACTATATAAAGTCCAGACCAGATATAGTAAGACACTGGTTATATGCCCGGAATTTTTTTAAATAATTGGATAATTGGATTTTTCAAAGTTCAAGTTAAACTATCTATAAGTATGACAGTAGAATAACTTTATTTATTGTGCTTGACAATTTCGGTCCTCATAAATATCCAAAGGTAGTAGAATGGGCAGAGAAAAACAACATTGAGTTTTTCTATACTCCTACAAATATTTCATGGCTTAATAAAATCGAGCCTCAGTTCAATCCCTTAAAAGATGCGGTATTGAGGAATAGTGATTATAATAACCATGACGAAATTGCTCAAGCCTTACATAAGTGGTTATTCTTCCGTAACAGCAAGAGATATAGGGAGTTCAGTCCTTTCTCTAGAAAAAAATTTGGTTAACAGGCACTAGTCAGTGATATTCCTAAAGGAGCCAATGCCATTCTTTACAGCATAGTTGAAACGGCAAAGGCTAATAACCTGAATGTATATGCATATTTGAATTACCTGCTCTTTTATATGCCGAGCTTGGACTATCAGAATAATCCGGAACTTATGGATGATATGGGCCATGGTCCGAATATGTGCAACACGAATGCAAAAAATGAGATTAGTCGATTTCGGTTTGTCAAATTATTTAAACTGCCTGGCTGATTTTGTATAGGTACCTTTTTGTGAAAAGCTTACCAGTATACTAAATATATCTTATGATTCAAAAAAGTGGAGTATAAAATAAAATCGTTCACTTGACGCTTTGTGATATTTATAGTATCATTTTAATTAGATTGAGCATAATATATGATATTATAATAATCATATAGGAGGTTGTGTATTATGAAAAAGATTTCAATGGATAGGCTCGCGTTTTTAGTGAATGAAAACAGAAGAAAAATGGGACTCTCGCAAGAACAACTTGGTGAGGAAACTAATATAAATAGACTACTTATTGGTCGCATTGAAACACAAAAATTTGTCCCTTCAATTTCACAGCTTGAAAAACTTCTTGAAGTACTTCATATTTCCTTTGAGGATATCATTGAAGACAGCCAGGAAGAAAATGTATTTGTGGCAATGCGAGGGCAAGCCGTTACCGATGAAGAGCGTCAGGGTGTTGATCAAATTTTTTCCATGATGCTATGCTTGAAAAAGCAAATTGTGTTAAGGAGCAGGTTATCAAATGGTTGAAAAATTCAATTCATTACTTAATGATAATGATATTATAAACATCGTTGAAATGGCAGCTGAAAAGAGACGCTATTTTAATGCTGGATTGCTGCCCATCGGTAATGATATATTGAGGCTCTTAGAAAATGAAGGCATTATTCTTATTCAGTACCCAGTAGAAAATAAGGATGGCACTTTAAACTTTTCCGCTATGTATTTAAGCATAACAGAAGCTGGTCAGTCTATGTGCTTTATCGGAATAAACAGTGCAGATTATTTCGATAAGCAAATATTCGCAGCAGCACATGAGCTTTACCATCACTTTTATAAGGGCAGCCCCCATCTTTGTAGACTATCTGAGCTGGAAACTACAGTTGAAGAAGCAAAAGCAAATCTATTTGCTGCAGAATTCCTTTTGCCTGCAGAAATTTTGAAAAAAGAAATTCGCAATGAGTATGGCAAACAAGATTTAAAGAGTTTACAACACAGTACCATTCTAAGATTTATATCCCGAATCCATTGTTCCTGGTGGCTTCCATACAAATCAATTGTTAAAAGGCTATATGAAATTGACTCCATCTCACATTTGCAATACAACTTATTATATAAAGAAAATGAAAGATATGAAACCAGTAAATACTTCAAAGCGGGTTTGAACTCAGATACTGAAATATTCAGTATCTTGAACAAAAAAACCCACAAGGCAGGTGTAGACGGGAAAAACCTCGAAGTACTTATACGTAATTATGAAGATGGAATTATTTCCAGCAGTGAATTTGCTTCAGTTCTAGAGGTTTTTGGAAAAAAGCCTGAAGAACTTGGTTTAGTAGAGGAAATATCTAAAGAAGATTTGGAAGACATGTCAGATTTTCTCGGAGAAAGGGGTTAATCCATGAAACTTAATACTATTAATATAGTGACCCCCAATCCTGCCCTTTTATCCATTTTCCAATACAACCAACAGATCATAACAGTTGATACTAATTTTTTTATAGCACCTGACCGGTCACGTGAAGCAATTAATATCCCTTCATTTGATTATAATCGTTTTAAAGAAATATGGGTTCATCCGTTATTTCTGGCGTTCCCTAAAATTGCTATTCACGAGGCAGTAAATAAAGAAATTGTCTCATCTACAGCCAGGCAAATCGTTGAAGAAAAAGGGGAGATTTTATTATTGGAATGGACAAGCTCTACCAAGGGTGCTAATCGCGGATTAGATATATTCTGCGTATTCCCACAAAGTTGATAATTTCGCCCCCCGCTATTGCAATCTATTTATACATCTTAATGAATTTCCCAGTACTTATTCCAACAGCATCAACGGCACATAATACTTGGAATACTGGTTCCCCTTATCATCTACCAGAGGACCGTTTTTATTTCTGACCATGACTGTCGCCCTTTTGTTGATGTTATATAGGATACCCTTGAGTCTTTTTCCCTCAAAATTGAATGAAACGGTATCTCCAATATTTAGTACAAGCTTCTGATTTGCTATTTGTCTATGTGTTGGCAGTTTATGATAGCTCTCGGTATGTCCAAATAAATTGCTTGCTATGGCTTTGAACCTTTCTCCTCCGCAGTTGGACTCTTTGAAATGGATGAACTCCATTACATGGCAGAGCTCATGCTCAAAAACAAGCTGCAGTGCTTCGAGACTGTTACTTGTTTTAACGCCACAAACCGTCTTACTTCCTTCAACCAACCCATATTGGAAGAAAAAATCCACTCCTAGCTCAACATCTCCTTGTAATTTTTTTCGGGGATATATATGAACTGTTTTGACAGATGAATTTCGATATCGTTTTGAGCTTTCTTTCATAGATTGGTAAATTTAAGTGATTTAAGATTTGTTATATGTTTCGGGTCGTCCCATTGAACCTAATATTTCGAGGTGTGGTAAATACGTTGATAAGATTCCCATTTTATACAAATAATTGTTAACTTCTTCTCTTTCACGAGAAACTGACAGCAATTTCAGAAGTGTCTTAGAAAAGCAAAACGCAGACGCCGTACCGTTTTGCGGTACTTCGTCTGCGTGTGTGTATATTGTGGTGGAGGCGAGGGGAGTCGAACCCCTGTCCGAAACCATATCCACAAGCGCTTCTACGGGTGTATTTCCTGATTTGACATTCCTGACACGCATCCCCCAGGAACAGGGTCTGCGCTACCGTAGCCTTTAAGTTCCGATGAAGCTCAAGGCTACCGCTTCACCAGTTCTAGAGTTTGACCTTCCTTCTCAAAAGGGCTGACTTATCGGCGCCCGGACCCCCAGGTGCAGCAACCTGGGCCGGACGTTCACGGCATTAAGCCGCGAAAGCTAAGTTTTCGTTTTTAGCGTTTAATTTTAGTTTCTCGTTTTTTAAGAGGCCAACGAGAATCCTCTACCCGCTACTCAAGTCTCAACAATCCCGTCGAAACCATTACGCCCCCATATAAAATTGTAGATTAAAAGGTGTCCCTACCCTGCCCTCCCCAAGGAGGGATTTAAGGTGCGGCCGCTAAGCGGCCGGCAGATGGGACTCCGTCCCCCTGCATCCCCTGGTTGGCTATATCTTTATCTGTTGCTTTCCTTCAACCTTCTGTCGATTTCGCGTTTTGCATCCCTTTCTGCGATATCGTCCCTTTTGTCATGGAGCTTCTTACCTTTGGCAACTCCTATTTCAAGCTTCACCTTCCCCTTCTTGAAATAAAGCTGGATGGGAACGAGCGTCATCCCGTCACGCTGGATGTAGCCGATAAGCTTCCGTATTTCGTACTTGTGCAGCAGAAGCTTCCTGTCCCTCAAGGGGTCTTTATTGAAGATATTGCCCTGCTCATAGGGACTGATATGCATGCCGCTTATCATGACTTCACCATTTTCAACGCTTGCATAACTGTCCTTCAGGTTTACCTTGCCAAGCCTGATGGATTTCACTTCGGTACCTGATAAAACAATTCCTGCTTCCAGGGTCTGTTCTATAAAGTAATCATGCCTGGCTTTTTTATTCTGAGCTATAACTTTTACTTCTTCCTTAACCATTATTCCAACCTTCCACAATTACGTCATACAATATGCCGATAAAAATAACCCTCCGGAAAGCAAGGGCTTCATCGACATATTTGTATAAGCAGCACTATAACATTATACCACTTTAAACCGCCGTGTCAAGCCGTCCGGAAATGGTAATGCCTGCAGCTTCACTCTTGTGCACGGGCCTTTAATCTGTCCAGCAGCCCGTATGGCACACGCAGGTTCCCAAAGCCCTTCCCGATTTCAATATCCGGTTTGAAACTGCCGTGAAAGTCGCTCCCTCCCGTAACGAGAAGATTATGCTTCAATGCACGCCTTAAGAGGTTTCCCGTATCCGAATCGGTGTTGTCTGTGTAGTATGCCTCAATCCCTTTGAGTCCAAAAGCTTTAAGAGAGGCCAGAAGGTCATCCAGCTCTTTATTGGTATGCCTTAAAAAAATCGGATGCGCCAGGACCGGAATCCCCCCTGCTTCAATGATTTTCCTGATTCCGTCCTCGGGCGAAATCTTATCCTTCTCGAAATATGCCGGTTTACCCTGTGAGAGATATCTGTCGAACGCTTCTTCAATGCTGGCTACATAGCCCTTCTTCATCAGCACGTTGGCTATATGCGGTCTGCCGACCGTCCCCCCTGCCGCTTCCTCAAGCACATCCTCCAAAGATATATTAAAGCCAATCTCCTTCAGCCTGGCAACTATTTTAGGATTCCGTTCATTTCTGTTGTCCTTGAGTATTTTTAATGTTTGAGCGATGCCTTCATAAGCTCCGTTCAAAAAGTAACCCAGAATATGCATCTCCTGCCGGTACTCAACGCCGATCTCAACTCCCGGTATTACTTCCATCCTGCTCTTGTCAGCTTCATTCAAAGCCTCTTCCAGCCCATCCACCGTATCATGGTCAGTAATTGCGACTGCAGCCAGGCCGCTGTTTCCGGCGTGCCTTACTAGCTCTGCCGGGCTCATGCTTCCGTCCGATGCCGTAGTATGGGTATGTAAATCAATATATCTATCCATCTGAAACTCCTGCTTTTTGTAGAATCATCCCAAAGTCCAGTAGCTCTCATGCCTGCAGACCGGAGGCGGGAAATCA
This sequence comes from uncultured Clostridia bacterium, assembly GCA_937873555.1. Taxonomy (GTDB): domain Bacteria; phylum Bacillota; class Clostridia; order Acetivibrionales; family CALMWN01; genus CALMWN01. The sequence goes on along the minus strand of CALMWN010000212.1, from coordinate 759 downwards.
CCCTTATAAATCATTTTCAACAGCCCATCCATCTTTTTCAAAGCCCCACATGCCTGTTCAACCGATATAAGCCCCTTTTCCAAAGCTTCGGCCAGTTCATCGGCATCCAGAACCTTAGGCATTCCGTCCGGTAAAATCTTTATATCTACAAGCAAATCAATCAATGTGATGGTATCTTTGTCCCTGTCATAGTCAAAGTCGATAACATCACAGTACCAGTAAATGAATTTTCCTTCATTATTATAAAATCTGCTTATTTTATAACCTTCATGTAAAAATGTATATGAAACCCCTGCACAAATATCCGCCCTTTGTTTTATAGCCTTCCATCGGGTTATCAGAAGTTCCCCGCTTCTGAACAATAGTTCATCCCTGCTGATATCCACTAATTCATCGGGAATGAATCTCCTCCTGAGAATAATAGGCTTTATCATAAATATCCCCTTTTGATAGCAAATATAAAATCATTATACATTATGAGGCAAACTTTTTGAATAATTATTTGAAAGCGGCAAACATTATTTCCCATAATATTCCATATATATCAAGGCAGTGCTATAATAAATCAGATAAGGGTATTTATGCAATTTACAAATTGTATTCAACTTCTTTAATCAATTTATTATGTATATGAAACTAAAGTTTTATTCTCCCTAAAGACTGGAGGAAGCAGCCTTGGATGAAAAAGCAATGTGCAGCAGCTGTATCAATGGAACAATTATCAATATAAACAAAGATATTCTATGCAGTGTTAAAGGT
>CALMWN010000211.1 GCA_937873555.1 uncultured Clostridia bacterium | reverse complement strand
AAAACTCTTACACTTCAAAGCTACAGTTAGAAGCGTCTATATGGGTGCCACAAGAACAACATAAAGACAATGTTTAAGAACCAACCCTTTATACGGGGGGTCGTAAAACCCACCCGGGAAATAATAAAATCCTTCGGCATTGTTTTCGGTGACATAGGAACGAGCCCTATATATACCCTTACCGTTATTTTTCTCCTTACAAAACCTACTGAAGATAACGTAATAGGAGTCCTCTCGCTTATTGTCTGGACTCTCATAATACTTGTTACCGTGGAATATGCATGGCTTGCCATGAGTCTTGGAGAGAAAGGGGAAGGAGGTACTATTGTTCTCAAGGAGTTACTTTCCTCTTTGTTAAGGTCACGCAAACAGGCAGCATATGTCATGTTCCTTTCCTTCATTGGCGTATCCCTTCTTGTTGGTGACGGTGTGATTACCCCGGCAATAAGTATACTCAGTGCTGTTGAAGGTTCACTTCTGATCCCTGGATTCCAGAATACAGGTCAGGCGACCCTCATTATCATTGCAAGTATCGTTGCAATATTTCTTTTTGTCTTTCAGAGAAAGGGTACTGAAAAGGTTGCAGGGGCATTCGGACCTTTGATGCTTTTGTGGTTTTTATCACTATCGATTTTTGGAATTATATCAATAGTTCAACTTCCATCTGTCATTAAAGCGATAAATCCATACCAAGCTTTTAAGTTTCTCGTCGAGAATGGCATCGCAGGATTTTTTGTGCTTTCTGAGGTTATACTCTGCGCTACTGGTGGTGAGGCATTGTATGCTGATATGGGACACTTAGGACGAAAGCCTATTGTCAATGCGTGGTATTTTGTATTTGTAGCCCTGTTGCTCAATTACCTTGGTCAGGGTGCCTTTGTTATCCAACATCCAGAAGCAAAAAATGTACTTTTCGGTATGGTGTTTTACCATGCACAGATTTTTTATATACCATTTCTCATTCTCAGCATTATTGCTACTGTTATAGCATCTCAGGCCCTGATTAGCGGTATGTTCTCCATAGTCTATCAGGGAATAACAACACATGTTATGCCAATGTTCAAAGTTGACTATACATCTGCTGAACTGAGGTCTCAGATATACATAGGCTTTATTAACTGGTTTCTGCTTATTTCTGTTTTATTTATCATGTTTGAATTCAAGGAATCCCATCGCCTTGCTGCCGCCTATGGCCTGGCGGTTACAGGGACGATGACCCTTACCGGCATCATGATGACGTGGATATTTTATTTAAGGGGTAAAATACTACTGGCCATTATCTCTTTGCTTGTGACCTTTGTTGATATCGTATTCCTTTTGTCAAATACTTATAAAATACCATATGGCGGCTACTGGTCACTCATAATAGCTTCTATTCCTTTGTGCATAATCTTGCTATATACCTCTGGACAAAAGAAACTTTACAGGTCGTTTAAGCCTATGGATTTAGATGTCTTTCTTGAAAGGTACAATCTTGCATACAAAAGCATGAGCAAAATTAAGGGAACCGCGCTCTTCTTTTTAAAGGAAAAAGTAAAAATTCCTCCTTATATTGTCCGTACAATGTTCATAAACCATATCCTCTATGAGGACAATATTATTGTTTCCATTGTCAGGAGTGATGAGCCGTTTGGAATTATGGGACAGTTTATGGACGAGCTTGCACCTGGTTTGAGAACATTTGAGATATATAAGGGATACATGGAAGTTATCGATGTCGAGGAGATATTGAGGGAGGCGGGAATACATGAAATTGCTATATTTTATGGACTTGAGGACATAATCACAAGAAGTCCACTATGGAAAACATTTTCAATAATTAAGAGGCTGACCCCTGCGTTTGTTCAATTTTACAAGCTACCATCCCACAAACTCCACGGGGTGGTTACGAGGGTCGAGATGTAGCCTGATCGGCTATGCGACTGTGTTTAATTCCATAAAAGAAATAAATGAACAGCCCTATTAAGAGCCATACGCCAAATCGAATCCAGGTAATCTTAGGTAGGGAGAGCATCAAACTAACACAGAAACCGATTCCTAAAAGTGGAATCAACGGCACCAAAGGACAACGAAAAGGGCGGTGAATTTGAGGATGAATAATCCGCAGCACTATAATACCGCCGCAAACAATAGTAAATGCAAACAATGTCCCTATGTTGCATAATTCTGCAGCAGTTCCAATATCGATAAACCCGGCAAAACCTGCTACAACTGCTCCTGTAATACACTGGGAGACATATGGAGTGCGTAAGCGGTGATGAACTTTTGAAATCCACGGCCATAAGAGACCATCGCGGGACATGGAAAAAAAGATCCTTGGCTGGCCCATGAGCATTACCAGAAGAACACTCGTAATACCAGCAACCGCACCTGCAGAAACCAAAGCTGATCCCCACTGAAAGCCTAAATGGTTCAAGGCAAGTGCAACAGGGGCTGGGTCGTTCAATTTACCATAGGACACTATTCCGGTAAGAATTGCAGAAACAACAATATATAAGACGGTACAGATACCTAAAGAAAAGATAATCCCTTTTGGCAGATTCCGCTGGGGATCCTTCGTTTCCTCAGCGGCAGTCGACACTGCATCAAATCCTATGTATGCAAAAAAGACAATGGCAGCACCCGTCATTACTCCCTTGAAACCGAAGGGTAGGAAAGGAATCCAGTTTGAAGGTTTTATGTTAAAAATCCCTACCATGATAAAGACGATCAGGGCTGCCAGTTTGACAAAGACCATTGCGCTTGCAAATCTGGCACTTTCCTTGATTCCTATGATCAGAATGGTGGTGAGTAATAGCACAATAATGATTGCGGGAAGATTTACTAATGCCCCTGGTGCTGTTCCCGGGGTCGCAGAACACCAGGCAGGCAGAGAAATTCCCGTTGCATGCAAGATATTTGTAAAATACCCTGACCAACCTATGGCAACCGCTATTGATGCCACGATATATTCAAGAATGAGATCCCAGCCAATGATCCAGGCGATTAGCTCCCCTAAGGTTGCATAGGCATAATTATAAGCACTTCCTGCTACCGGAATTAAGGAAGCAAACTCTGCATAGCATAATGCGGCAAAAGCACAGGCGAAACCCGATATAACAAAGGAAAGGACAATTCCTGGACCGGCAAAGCGTGCTGAGGCTGTCCCTGTTAAGACAAAAATTCCAACGCCGACTATTGCAC
>CALMWN010000210.1 GCA_937873555.1 uncultured Clostridia bacterium | reverse complement strand
ATTTCTGCCTGTCTCGTGGGCTCGGAGATGTGTATAAGAGACAGCGGTATATCCATGTGCTTTAGCTGACTGGACCTCAGTATGGGCTTCTCGCCAATATAAAGTATGTTATTCTTCCGGCACCATTCATGGATTCTCATATCAAAATTTTCAACAAAAGCGCTCACGACGGTATTCCAGAAATCATAACGTACACGGTTTGTGTCTTCACCCATCGGTTCCAGCAATGCAGGCAGACGCTCAATCAGATCATATCCCGTACGCTCCCTGAACATCTTCGGAAGCAGTGGTGACCATGGCATATCAGCTCCAAATCCGGAGGTGAAAGGAGCTGTTTCATCACAGAAGATACCCTTTATTGTCTTTCCGAATTCATGACCGAAATATTGCTTGTACTTCTCATGGGTTGAAAGTATGAAACGATCTGTGGCTGCCGGATTGAGGGGATCGATGAAGGTACCGTAGTATTTGAACCTGTCCACTTTTACCTCAAGAAATACATAAACCCTCCATTTCCCCCTTGGTGATTTCCAGTGGAGCCCTCTTGCCAGTTCTCCGGTAAAAAACCTCTTGCTGTTGTAATATGTAAGTCCGCTTTCCTGATATATTTTTTCTCTGTGGCATATGCCAATATGATCCGAAAGGTCAACCTTCTTCTCCCACTGCACATTTCCATCTTCTACAGGGTAAGCTGCTGCTATCAGCACAACTCCCCATGGGAGTTCAAGATCTATCTCCCCGGACCCGTCGGTATCAACTTTTTTAACTTCGATAGCCTTCGCTTCAAATTCAGGGTGTCCGCTAATGACCTCCCCACCACCGATACCGCTGGGATAAGGGTATTCGTCATAAAGCCATGCCTCAAGGCCATATTTCTTTGCACCTTCTACAGCTACACCCACTTTGTCAAACCATTGCTTTGATAGGTAGGGTACCGTCAATCCCTGTCTTGGATGAATGAGGAAGCCTCCTATGCCTTTTTCATGCATTTCCTTAATCTGCCTTATGATCTCATCGTCCTTCATCTCGCCATTCCAGAACCAGAATGGTTTCAATCCAAAATTGATATCCAACTCCATCTTCCTCCTGTCATATGTCTACTTTGAACACTTTTCACACATTTTGTTATCAGTATAACACAAATGTAACAAACAACCTATTCCACAATCCCTGTTTAATAATACTTATGTCAGTACACTTATAATTTTATCATGCTTTTTCATGTTTTCAATATAAATATTCACAAAAAAAATAACATGTTTTTTAATTATATTTATGTTAAATTAAACAATGCTGTTTTTCGTTCAGAAAAACAGCATTGTTTAATTTACAGCTATTCTTATAAGTTCAAAACAATTCATCCAGTTCTCTTCCTTCTGCTATTCTTCCATTAATCATATTCTTTGTAATTTTCATGATTACCCTCCTGTTTTTTATCGTTTATACCAAAAACTATTCTTTTCTATTTCAAAACCGGATACAATTCAATATCTTTTTATTTGAATTCCATCCTTGGCTTAAACAAAAACAGACAGCCCAAGAAAGGTGTCTGTCACAAAAATGCCTGATTTTAGTATAAATGGTGTCCTCTGCTTGAAGAGAAAACAGGCAGACCGGTTTGACCAATCTGCCCGCTTTCTATACTTCCAGCCACTCTTCAGGATTGCTTTTCAGTCCGTACTTGTTCTTTATATCCATCAGGTCCTTTAAAACACCGGATCCGATTTTGAATCCGTTCCTGAGGTTTGCTTCCTTCTTTATAAATTCCAGTTCACCGGGCATATAGATCCTCTCCGCGCCTTCAGCCTTTTTGGATGCCTTGAGCTCGTCAATCATCTGGTCTACCCTTGTCTTAAACGTATTAACATCTTCGAAACTGTCAATATCCACCGCTCCATAGAAGAATCCCACATCCTGCCCTTTTTCAGGGCTACCACGGAGCTCTCCTATATGTAATCCGAAAAGTGCACCTGTCAGAATTCCGCTGAACACATCAACCATTATGGAAAGTCCCGAGCCCTTATACCCCCCGAAAGGCAGCAATGCACCTTCAAGCGCTTCCTTGGCATTGGTGGTGGATTTTCCGTCTTTGTCCATGGCCCAGCCTTCAGGTATTGGTTTACCTTCAATATCTGCAACTATTATTTTTCCTGACGCTACCAGACTGGTTGCGGCATCAAAAACGAGGGGCAGCCGCTTTCCTGCAGGCACCGCTATACTTATCGGGTTTGTACCAAGAATACGTGAAGTTCCTCCGTATACAGCCATTAATGAATTGCTGTTGCAGGTGGCAAAACCTATCATGTTGTGTTCTAATGCCATCATTGAATAAAAAGCTGCAATTCCGAAATGATTCCCTTTCCGGACTGCTGCACATGCAGAGCCTGTCTTTTTTGCTTTCTCTATGCACATGGACATTGCTTTTGTTCCGGCAACTGCTCCCAAAGCATTATCCGCATCCATCACAAGCATCGAAGGTCTTTCCCTGATTATTTTTATATCAGGTTTGGGATTAAATCCGCCTCCTTCCAGCTTGTTGATATAGAACTTCATTCTTGAAACCCCATGAGAACCCAGTCCCCTTAATTCACCCTCCACAAGATTTGTAGCCACAGTTTCTGCATCCTGCTTCGGCACTCCAAGTACTTCAAATGCCTCTATACAGAATTCCTTTGCTTTTTGTGGATTTACATAAATTTCTGCCATGATTACCTCCGTAGTTAACAAGTAAATTTTCTGTTTGTCACCAGACAGCCACAGTACCGTCAGCTCTCGGTTCTGTCCCTCCTGCCAATACGCCCTCATCATTTCTCCAGATGATCTGGCCTCTGCCGTAGCCGATGGAATCCACCGTATATTTTATATCATGGCCTTTGGCCGTTAGTGCCTGAGCTATATGGTGCGGAAAGCTGTGTTCAACTTCTATTGTTTTTCCCTGCATCCACTGCCAGCGCGGGGCATCCAGAGCCGACTGCGGATTCAAGTTGAAATCGATGGTATTCATTATGACCTGTACATGGCCCTGAGGCTGCATGAAGCCTCCCATTACACCAAAGGGTCCCACTGCCTTTCCGTCCTTTGTGAGAAAACCGGGTATGATTGTATGATAGGTTTTCTTACCGGGTTTCAAGCAGTTGTCATGTTCCGGATCCATTGAAAAATTATGGCCTCTGTTCTGCAGGGCAATACCTGTTCCCGGCACCACTATCCCCGAACCGAAACCCATATAGTTGCTCTGTATGTATGAAACCATGTTGCCTTCTCCATCTGCCGCAGCCAGGTATACCGTGCCACCCTTCGGCGGCTCTCCCGGCTCCGGTATCAGTGCTTCTCTTCCAATAAGCCTGCTTCGCATCGCTGCATACTCTTTTGAAAGGAGGTCCTCCACCTTCACCTTCATGTGAGCCGGATCGGTAATATATCTTCTTCCGTCTGCAAAGGCAAGTTTCATGGCTTCTATCTGCTTATGGTATGTATCAGTTGTATCCTTGCCGTCAAATTCAAGGTTGTTTAAAATATTCAAGGCCATCAGCGCCACGAGACCCTGACCGTTGGGCGGGATCTCCCAGACATCATATCCCCTGTAATTCACTTTTATGGGATCAACCCACTCCGGTTTGAAGCTCTGTAAGTCTTCTTTCCGTAAATAGCCTCCGGTCTTTCTTGAGAAGTCGTCTATCTTTTGAGCGATCTCACCACTATAGAAAGACTGCGCCCTGGTTTGTGCTATTGAGCCAAGAGTATCCGCATGATCCTTTGAGCTCCACATCTCACCTATTCCGGGAGCTTTACCTCCGGGAGTAAAAGTCTCAAACCAGCCGTTGAATTCTTCTCCCTTTAAATTGCTCATGAATATTTTTTGAGCTCTCTTCCAGGAATTCGCCGTACTCGGAGACACCGGATAGCCTTCACTTGCATATCTGATTGCCGGTTCCAGAACTTCCGTCAAAGGAAGCCTGCCGAAGCGCTCCGACAATGCCGCCCATGCACCGGGTGCTCCAGGTACTGTAACGGGAATCCACCCGTACTTCGGAATTTCGTTGTAACCTGACTTCTTCAATTCTTCAATGGAAATGCCCCTGGGAGCGGGACCGCTCGAATTAAGCCCGAACAGTTCTCCCCGGGTCCATACCAATGCAAATGCATCACTGCCGATACCGTTTGAAGTAGGTTCTATCACTGTCAGGCAGGCAGCTGTGGCAATGGCTGCATCTATAGCGTTGCCGCCTTTTTTAATTATGTCCAGACCTGCCTGTGCGGCAAGCGGCTGGGATGTGGCCACCATACCCTTCCTTCCGTATATTACATGGCGTTTTGACGGGTATTGATATTCCAATGCGTTAAAATTCATCTTCTTACTCCTCTATACATAATCCTTTACCTGAAAAAGAATCCCCCGAAGCAAAGCGCTGCCACAATCAGTATTGCAGGATTTACATTGAATGCAAATATTGCAACTGACGCAACAGCAGCTATTATCATTGTTGCAATATTGGGGAAGGATTTTTGTCCCATTGATACAACCGTCTCCAGAATAAGGATGACAACCACCGGGCGGACCGCCAGCATCATACCTTTAAGCCATGCCGCATTCTTATATGCCAGGTATATGTTAAGCAGCAGTATTATCGCCAAAGCGGTGGGAGCTACCGTAGCCACCAGCCCTGTCAGTGCGCCTGTCCACCCGCATACCTTATAACCTATCAATGCCGACATCTTAGTCGCAATAGGTCCGGGCAAAGCATTTCCCAGTGCCAGCGCATCGGTAAATTCCTCTATGCTGAGCCATCCGT